>DUOJ01000068.1 GCA_012838895.1 Spirochaetales bacterium | reverse complement strand
CTTAGAGAGGCTCCTCATCGAGGGGCAGCCCCTTGAGGACGACCAGTCGCTGAAACGCCACTACGGTTATTTCAAGCTGGACTATGATGCTGGTGCAAGAATCTTACGTTCATTTGAGCTGAATGAGAAAAAGGTGGAGAGGGCCAAGAGGGCCAGTGGCTTCTTCTCGATTATGACTCATAAACTCGACATGGGTGCAATGGAGACCTACCGCACCTACAAGTTGCGCGATGAGCAGGAGAAGGCATTCCAGCAGATGAAGGGGCAGATGGTTGCAAATCGTCAGCGCAACTGGTCTGAGGAAGGGAAGACTGGAAGACTGTTCATCCTCTTCATATCGATGATACTCGGCTCACTCGTACGCCATACGTGGAGAACCACCAAGTTATATGATTTGTTCTCATCATCATTAGATGTCCTTGATGAGATGCGTAGCATCCGATGCGTTGAGCACAAAGGGAGGGCAAAGTTCATCACCCCCTTCGTAGGGAAACAGCTAGATATATGTGAAGCCTTCGGCTTTGCTGTCCCTAAGGGATGTGGTCCTGATTATACTTCAAAGAAGAAACACCCACCTAAACGAGGCCGTCCACCCAAGAAAATAATCGAGAGGGATTTATAGTATAAAAATGCTCAAAACTCACGTTATTATATTGAAAAATATCAACCTAAAAAGGCTTTTAGAATCTCCTTAGCTCCTCCCTATAGAGAACACCAAGTTATTACCGACTATCCTTTATGGGAGAGCAACCATCTTTGGAGAAGATTCTCCTATTAGAATAAATTACCAATTTCAGTAAAGGGAACTATTTGATACCCCCCTAACTCTGCCCTTATATCACCAGCATAAATAAGGGCCCCCTTCTCTTCCTCTGATAAATAATTTTGGTTTTGGTAGGCAAACTTTTTTATTTTACTCAACTGCTCTTTGTTGTATCTATCGGAGCTTTTAATTTCAAAAGGGACCATCTTACGCCCTTTTTCAAACAACAAATCGACCTCTGTTTTATATTTATCACGATAAAAGTAGAGGTTCTCTGGTAAGGCTTTGTTGTTACGCTGCTTCATAGCCTCCATAACACAATAGTTTTCAAATATTGAGCCTCTAAGGGGATCGCGAAGCATTTGATCAGCTGTGTTTATATTTAGCAACGCACTAACAACTCCAGTATCACAAAAATAGATTTTTGGCGTTTTGACTAAAGAGCTGGTCCTACTGGGTCCCCAAGGGTATAAAAAATAGATAATATGGGACGCCTCTAAAATGGAAATCCATCTGTTAATGGTCTTTCTAGCAACACCTAAGTCGTTGGCTAAAGCCGAAATATTTAATAATTGACCCACTCTCCCTGCTAATAGTTGCAAGAAGAGATAAAATACCCTCTCATCTTGAATTGAGACAATCTGCTTAACATCTTTTTGAATATAGGTACTGATGTAGTTCTGGTAATAGTGAAAATGGGAAGAGATCTCTTGCGAAAATAGTTTAGGGTAACATCCTTTAAGCAAAGCCGAGTCTCTTTCTCTATTAAAATTCCCCGATCTAATCATCTCATTTAGAGAGAGTGGTAAAACATTGAATATGGCACTTCTCCCAGCAAGTGATTGAGTTATATCCCCTTTAATATGAATTTCTTGACTCCCTGTAAGGATAAACTGTTTCGGTTTTTGATTTGACTCATCACTTAGGATTTGAATCTTCCTTAACAACTCGGGAGCCCTTTGAATCTCATCAATAATTAAGGGTGGCTTATAAAATCTAAAAAACTCTTCAGGAGAATCTAGAGCCAACTGGTAAGAACTTACCTCCTCAAGATTAACGTAGTTATAATCGGGGTATAGGTGACGGACCAAAGATGTTTTACCAGATTGGCGAGGCCCAATCACTGTTAACACAGGATAGTCATTTTCTAACTTTCTTATAGTAATTTCTATATCCCTATTAATATACATACAAACTCCCTCTCTATAAGATAGTTGAAATCAAGTGTAATTGCAACATTAATGTTACAAATACCCGCAATATTTAGTAAAAGGGAATGTCCTTGTATATTCCTATAACACGTAGACTCTAAAAGGTTGAAAAGAAACTCAACTCTGCATCTATTGATAATTCAATTCAAAGCTATAGCAATTATTTGAATCTTGAATCGATACAAAGCTAGAAAAGATTAAAATAGTAGCGATGGTTTCCCCTCAATTAAGAGACGCTACTAGCACTATTATCCCAACTTAGGAAGACCCCCTACCACCCCAATTCCAACGGAAATAAAGCTGAGACATATAAATATAACTCGTAATGATTTTATAAGCTCCTAAAATTTAATTAGTTCAAACCAAGCAACAAACTTAATTAGCATATGCTAACTATATTTGCTAGCTAACAGGTTCTAGTAGAGAGAGGAGCTAAGTTAAGGTGATTGGTAAGGAGTTACGGAATTTAAATCTTCTTCTCTTCCAAGATTCTCTTTAGTGATTGAAAAGTCTCATCACTAATTACATGTTCAATTCGACAGGCGTCTTCCTCTGCTGTTTCAGGGGATACTTTGGCTATCTCAATAAAAAACTGAGTCAGGGTTTTATGTTTTTCGTACACATATTTAGCAACCTCTTTTCCTGTATCGGTCAGTTCTATGGCTCCGCTTGCGTCTACAGTTATATACCCATCATCTTTGAGGATACCGACGGCTCTACTAACACTCGGTTTGCTAAAATTTAACTCGGTCGCTATATCTATCGATCGAACCAAGCTGTTGCGCTTCTTTAAGATTAAGATAGTTTCTAAATACATTTCTCCAGATTCAAAGATATTTAGTACCCCCTAATAAATTTATATCTAACTAAAACCTACCAAATTTTGATTGATAAAGCAAGAAATAGGTTTTAGAAGGAAAATTGATTTTCAAGGTTTAATAATTCTATCGAGGTTAAATTTTTGTTGACTCCTCTCAATTCTATTAAGTTTTGCTTGCCTTCTCACCCTATCTAGCCTAGCCTTAATTACCTAAACTTGAAGGAGGTAGTGTTATGAAACTCTCTTTCAAAGTGCGTCTTGGAGTAATAATGCTCATAATCCTTATTATAGCTCTCCCTGCTTATATCTATGGTGATGTTGGTCCTAAGCCTTACGTCGTAATAAATATCAGCGGCTTAGAGGGACAAACTTACTACACCACCCTCCTCTCTCCTGACAAGCATTTGGGACCCAATTTTGTTTACAATGCAGAGTACCCTGAAAATGCACGCTACCGTGAAGGGGATGCAGAGTACCCCATCTTTAGGAAATTTGTCGACTATAATTGCCCAGAGGGGTTCTACTTCCTCCAAAACTTTAGCAACTCTTCAGAGAGTCACGCCTTTAGCTGGTCCTACTTCCCCCCTAGTGAGTACAAAGTGTTGATTTATCTCCCCCAAGGTGAGCACTTCATCATTAGCTCTGCAACCTATTCCAATTACGCCTTTGCCACGCGCTATCTTGCGACGGTAATCGATGATGACATTCTCCTCACTAAAAACTATAAAGTGGCCAGTGAGGTGCTCTTCCTAATAGCCAGAATTGTTTTGACAATCTTTATTGAGGTGGCTATCGCTTGGCTCTTTAAGATTCGCCAAAAGAAACTAATCTGGCTTATCGTGATTGTCAACGTAATAACCCAAGTAACTCTCAACATCCTTCTCAACCTAAGTAATTTTTACTACGGTATAGTGGTAGCGATTACTACCCTTCTTTTACTCGAGATAGTGGTCTTCGCTATAGAGGCGCTAATCTACGGCTTAACCTTCAAACGCCTCTCCCAAGGCGAGATAAAAGGATTCAAAGGGGTCATCTATACTTTGGTAGCTAATAGTGCTTCCCTCTTAATTGGTTTTGCCTTGGTCTTTATCATCCCTGGAATGTTTTAGGTGGGGGTCTTTATCACACTCTTTACAAAACTCTTCATCTTCGAAGCAGGGGTTGATATGGACCATTATGTGGCGCACATAGGGGAAATCACGCTCAATGCGGTCATGAACCTCTTCTGCAATAGCATGGGCCTCGATGAGATGGAGATTACCACAACAACAGATTTCACTCTCCACCCAGCAACCGTTGCCACTGCGACGGGTCCTTAAGAGATCGATTCTTTTAATATTGGGGTTAAGGAGAATGGCCTTCTCTAGTTCGCTCCTTGTCTTGGTATCGACGGAGGCATCCATTAAAACGTGATAGGAGGCCCTAAAGACCTCAAAGGAGGAGCCAATTATTAGGAGGGCTATCACGATAGAGGCAATCAGATCAAACATTGGCCACCCAAGACGGGAGAAAGCGATTCCCACAAGGGCCCCCGTTGAGGAGAAGATATCACTCAGGTGGTCCCCAGCTAAGGCCCTAAGTGAATTTAATTTGGTCGCTTTTACCCCCTTTACGGTAATCCTCCAAAGGAAAATCTTTACAATTACCGAGAGTAAGGCTGCCCAAAAGGCAACAGGGGAAGGGACTACTAATGTTTGACCACTACTGAGGGCTTTAAAACCGCGAAACCCAATAGAGACACCGGTGGCTAAGATTACCAAGGCGAGCAAAAAGGAGACCAAGCTCTCAAGCTTTTCGTGCCCGTACTGGTGGCTACTATCAGCTTTACGGCTTGAGGCAGCTAGCCCCCCCATCACCACTGTGTAGCTGACGATATCGCTTAAAGAGTTGGCTCCATCCGAGATTAGGGCTGAAGATTTCCCCACAAACCCAGCAAGGAGCTTAACTCCCGCTAAAAAAATAGAGGCTATAATAGAAATGAGGGAGATTCTCACCCCCCTCTTCGTATGGCTTAGTCTCACCTAGAGTGCCTCTTTTTGAGCACCTCGACCACCTCGGACAATTTAATATTCTTTTGGGCAAACAAAACCAAAACGTGGTAGATTAAGTCGGCTGCCTCACCCAAGAAAAGTGATTTATTATCTGACATCGCTTCAATCACCAACTCAACAGCCTCTTCTCCCACTTTCTGGGCAATCTTACTTGTCCCTCGAGAGAAGAGATGATTGGTGTAGGAGCCCTCAATAGGGTGCTCACGTCGATCAATAACAATCTCTTCAAGGTAGGCAAGGAACTCAATATTACTCAAGAGGGCTGGATCATTGTCCTCATTGAAGCAGGTATCTTTACCGGTATGACACACAGGCCCCGACGGGAGAACTTTAATTAGTAAGGTATCTTTATCGCAATCTTCAATAATCTCCCTCACCGTTAGGTAGTTCCCACTCTCCTCCCCTTTAGTCCACAACCTTTCTCGACTGCGAGAGTAGAAAGTGACTAACCCCCTCTCCTTGGTAACCGTCAATGCTTCCTCGTTCATATAACCTAACATGAGAACCCTTTGGGTTATTGCATCTTGGACGATTACTGGTACTAGACCATTTCCTTTCTCAAAATCAAGCCCCATAAACTCCCCTCTTACTACTGGTTTAGGCATATAGCTATACCATGTTTATCTAAAAAAATCTTCAATTCTTTGATTGAAATCTCACGATAGTGGAAAATTGAGGCTGCCAGCGCAGCTTGAGCCCCCCCTTCTGTTAAGATTTCTCTAAAGTGTTCCATCTCCCCTCCCCCACCCGATGCAATAATTGGAATTGTTACTAAGTGACTACACTCTCTAGTTAATTGAAGATCAAAGCCACTCTTTGTTCCATCCCTCTCCATCGAAGTGAGAAGAATCTCACCTGCTCCCCGTCTCTCAACTTCTTGTACCCAGTCGGTAACCCTGAGACCGGTTGCCACCCTCCCTCCTCCTATATAGACCTCACCCCCCTTAGCGTCAATAGCACATACCACCCTGGAAGAGCCAAACTCTTGGGCCAACTTCTCAATGAGAAGAGGCTCTTTGACACCCATACTCCCTAAGGTCACTTTAGTAACCCCTAAAGCAAAAAGTTTCTGCCCATCAGCTACACTCTTTATCCCACCACCAACCGTGAGAGGTATCTTTACCTTAGCCACAACGCGCTCAACGAGAGACAAAAACGCTTGGCGCCCTTCATATGTTGAATTGATATCGAGGAGGGCCAACTCATCGGCCCCTTCATTTGAGTAGAACTGAGCCAATTCTACCACATCACCGGCATCTTTGAGATGCTCAAAGTTAACCCCTTTTACAGTTCTTCCGTGGTCGATGTCGAGGCATGGGATAATCCGTTTAACTACTCCACCCATAGGGCCAACTCCTTTAAGGTTACCACCCCCTCATAGAGGGCCTTTCCGATGACAGCTCCACTAAGGCCCGCCTCCTTTAACTCTCTTAAGTCATCTAGAGAGTTGACCCCACCACTGGCTATAAGTTCAACCGGTAACTTTACGTTATTAAGGTATTCTAAGAGGTTCTTATAGAGCTCAAGGGCTGATCCCCCTAGCATCCCGTCTCTGTTAATATCGGTGGCAATCACCTTGGTAAACCCTGCTTTAAGATAGGAGGTTACAAAATCGAAGAGGGGATAAGAGGTCGCTTCTTGCCACCCCGAGACAGCAATCATCCCCTCGAGGCTGTCGGCCCCTAAGATTAACTTATCTTTTCCGTAGGTTGCTAAAAGTTGTAAAGTTAAGCTTTGATTCCTAGCCGCCAATGAGCCAACTGTCGCCATATGGGCACCGGCATTGAAGACATCGATAAAATCTTGCTCACGCTGCAATCCGCCCCCCACATCGATGATTAAGGGGGTGTTTTGGGCTATCTCCTCTAAAACTTTAAGGTTAACTACGCGCTTAGCTTTAGCCCCATCGAGATCTACTAGGTGGAGACGCTTTATCCCAGCATCAGCTATCTCTTGAGCCATAGCAAGAGGACTTGCTCCATAAACCCTTTTCTGGGAATAGTCGCCCCGCTTAAGCCTCACATACTCACCCCCGATAATGTCGATTGCCGGTATAATTTCCACCCTCTGCCCCCTAGAGTAAGCCTTTGGTTGATGGAAGGTCCCAGTCACCTGGATAGCGGAAAAGTGCTCGCCTAACAGCCCTCCCAAAAGCTTTGAAGAGCCCCTCTATTTGGTGGTGGGTGTTCCCATCGCTCACCTCCATATGGAGAGTGCACTTCGCCTCATCACTGAACGACTTGAAGAAGTGTTTAACCATCTCGGTGGGAAATGTCCCCACCATATCTCGCTTAAAAACAACATTCCACTCAAAAGCGTTGCGACCCGAAAAGTCGATGGCCACTTGGGCTAAACACTCATCCATGGGGACCAATTCAAAGCCATAGCGGCTTATCCCCCGTTTGTCACCCAGGGCTTGGCGGAAAGCTTGCCCCAAGACAAGGGCGACATCTTCAACAGTATGGTGCTCGTCCACCTCGATATCCCCATCGACATTGAGGGTGAGGTCGATTCTTCCATGACGAGCTATTTGTTCCAACATATGGTCAAAGAAGGGAAGACCACTCTTTAAGAGGGCTTTACCACTGCCATCCAGATTGACGGCAAGCTCTATTTTAGTCTCTCGTGTCTCCCTCTCAATTGTGGCGCGTCTCAAAGGTCTTGCATCATTTGTAAGGAGATGGGTAGCAATTTCACGCCAGTCGGTAAGAGGTAGTCGCGTCACCCCTAGTTTGGTAGCTAGTTTATTAGTCATAGGTGCTACCAAGTAGGCTATCCCCTCTTTAGAGGGCTCTAAGGTGGTCAACTCTGTAACCCCTTCAACAACAACCCCTTGAGCAGAGAGGGTCTCTAAAACCCTCTCGAAGGGTGCTTGTTGGGGTTTATGTTGAAGTAGCAACTCCACTTCGTACGCGCCTGAACTTGAAATACTTCCCAGTGCTTGAAAGAGGTTGGGGACCCAAACGATGTCATCAAAACTCTCCAATTTTGGAGATTCAACAATCCCCCCTTCAAATAGGATATAAAGTTTAGCCATCTCTCCCCTCCATCTCTTTTAAAGCCTCTAACACCAAATTGTTCTCCTCTTCAGTCCCAATAGTTATCCGCAGGGAACCATAACACCCTCGCAAATTAGAGCGGTTGCGAATAATTATTCCCCGCTCGCGCAGGTAGTTATAGATTGCATCGGGGTCGTTAACCCGTACCAACAAAAAGTTAGCATCGCTGGGGAACACTTTTTCGACAAACTTAAAAGTTGCCAACTCCTTCGCCATCCGACTCCTCTCCCTCTTCACTGTCGCCACATTCTCTTCCATCGCCTCTTTTTGGGAGAGCACCTCCATTGCTATGTCTTGGGCTACCCCGCTTAAGTTGTAGGGGTATTTGACATGGTGCATTGCCTCAACAATAGCGGGAGGAGCTAAGGCCAACCCGACACGGGCATTAGCTAAAGCCCACCCCTTCGAGAGGGTGCGCAACACCACTAGGCGGGGACACTTCTCTAGGAGGGTCACCGCTGAAGGTTTAGTTGAAAACTCAACATAGGCCTCATCAACTACCGTTATACCGGGGAATTTATTGGCAATCGCCACTACCTCAGAGAGGGGGAAGCTGTTTCCTGTCGGGTTGTTGGGCGAACAGAGGAAAAGCAACTTGTGCATCCCCTCCTCGGGGGTACTGTTCTGCATCAATTTAAAGATTGTCTCAAGAGAGCGTAGATCGAGCGAGTAGTCGCCCTGCAGATGGCAGGTGGAGACCTCAATATCGTTGATTGCGGCAAAGACACTGTAGGCACCATAGGTGGGTTCAACGATTAAGACTTTGTCACGTCCGGGAACACAGAAGATTCTAAAAAGGAGGTCAATCATCTCATCGCTACCGTTGCCCACTACCAATTTCTCTTGGGGGAGCTCCATAACTTCAGCGATTTTTGCCTTCAGTTTTTTATGGCTGGGGTCAGGATAGCGGTTACGCCCCAGGTTACCAAGGAAGTCTAGGGCCGACTCATTGGCATCTAAGAAGACCTTAGCGTCTCCAGTAAACTCGTTACGGGCCGAAGAGTAGGGGGTCAACTCGACAATATTCTTCCGCATCAACTCTTTAATGGTAAACTTACTCATCACTTTTCAACCTCATCTAGCCTAATCGTTACAGCCCTTGCGTGGCCATCTAACGATTCAGCTTCAGCTAAAATTTTGACACTCTCCCCTATCGACAGCAACCCCTCTTTTGTAACCTCTTGAAAGGTAATCTTTTTATAGAAGCTGTCGAGGGAGACACCACTGTGGGAGCGAGCCCAGCGGGCTGTAGGGAGGGTGTGGTTGGTCCCCGAGGCATAGTCCCCCAACGATTCACACGCATACTCTCCCAAAAAGACCGAACCGGCACTTTTGACCCCTTTAGCCACCTCTTTGTAATCTTTAGTGTTAATAATTAGGTGTTCAGGGGCATATCCGTTTATCAAAGGGAGAAGGAGGGTTGGCTCAGTTACTACCACCGCCCAGCTGTGACTTAAAGAGCGCTCAACGATATCTTGACGGCTGAGATTCTCTTTCTGCTTAATAATCTCCCCTTCAACTGCGCTTATAGTCCTTTTCCCCTCAGCCTCATCTTTGGCTACCACCAACAATACAACTTGGCTGTCGCTGTCGTGTTCAGCTTGACTGAGAAGGTCGGCAGCTGCGTAAGGGAGACTGCTTGAAGCATCAATTACCACCATCACTTCAGAGGGGCCAGCAGGTAAATCTATGGCACACTCTGTTTTAGAGACTTGCTGTTTCGCCTCGGTCACATAGCGATTTCCAGGGCCAAAAATTTTATCAACTTTGGGGATTGTCTCAGTTCCGTAAGCTAAAGCACCAATGGCTTGGGCTCCTCCGACCCTATAGATTTGGGTGACACCACATAGCTGGGCACTATAGAGGATAGCGGGGTCAATGCTCCCGTCACGGCGTGGTGGGGTCACCACCACAATCTCCCTGCACCCGGCAATTTGGGCAGGAATCGCCAACATCAAGAGGGTTGAAAAGAGGGGGGCACTCCCGCCGGGGATATAGAGGCCCACCCTCTCAATAGGGACGCTTTGACGCCAACAGGTAATGCCCGGTTCAACTTCAACATACTCGTCATGGGGCTTTTGAGTACTATGAAATTTGTAGATATTATCTTTAGCCCGTTCTATCGCTTTTTTAAACTCTTCTGGAAGATCTTCCTTCATAGGAAGGGGTACTTTTAGAGAGTCGATATCAGCCCGGTCAAACTCTTTAGTATAGTTCCTGAGCGCTTGATCGCCCCCCTCTTTTACCCCTTGTATAATAGCTCTCACCACCTCTTCAACGGAAGAGCCCTCTATATCGGGACGTCTCAACTCCTGAGGATTTGGGTTAATCAAAAGTTTTAGTAAACGCATACTCCCCTCTAATCGGCCAATTTCTCGATAGCTGTGACCAGTATCCCTTGCGCTCCAAGCTCTTTGAGTTGTTCAAGAGCGTCCCAGAAGCGCTCCTCACTAATGACGGTCTGCACCGCACACCAGGCGGGGTCGTAGAGCTCAGTCACTGTAGGGCTCGTAATCCCCCCCATGATAGCAGCAACCTCTTTGAGGTGAGCTTTAGGAAGGTTGAACATTATGTATTTGTAATCTTTAGCTTTTTGAACTGAATCGATGCGTAAAAGGAGGCGCTCTAAGAGGATTTGTTTCTCACTATCCAACCCCTTGCGCCCAATTAAAACAGCACTTGAGGTATAGATTTGCTCCACCTCTTTGAGGCCATTACTAACCAGAGTTGCCCCCGTACTGACTAGGTCACAAATCGCATCAGCTACCCCAATCGAGGGGGTAATTTCAACCGAACCCGAAATCTCAAATATTGAGGCATTAACCCCTGCCTCAGCCAGTTTTCTCTTCAAGATTCCCGGATAGCTAGTGGCAATACGTTTCCCTTCTAGGGAGGTGAGTCCTTGGTAATCAAATTTGACCGGGACCGCCACTGAGAGGCGACACTTGGCAAAGCCGAGGTCTCTAATCACCTCAAGGGGGAGGTTCTGCTCATCAAACTCGTTACGCCCTACGATTCCAATATCGGCCACTCCATCGTTGATATAGCGGGGGATATCGTCGTCGCGCAGATAGAGAAATTCGAGAGGAAAGTTTTCCGCCTCTTCACGCAGTAAGCGTGCGTCAGAGCCAAACTTTATACCACAGTCAGCTATTATCTTGAGCGATTTCTCGCTAAGGCGACCACTTTTTTGAACTGCTATTTTTAAATTGGTACCCATTTGTTCCCCCTTAAAAACAGAAAACTCCGCGAAATGCGGAGTCTCCATTTACAAATAAGCACACACGCATCTCAACGAGAAGTAAAACCGAGATGGTGATGGCGTGTTGCGTACTTATCCATACAAAGGACATTACCGAAGGGGGGCTCTAATGTCAAGGGTCTTCAATCTCCACTTCAACCGCCTCTATCGTTTGGGAGAACCTCTTTTTACGGATAACAAACGCGATAACTCCTATCGCTACTGCAACGACTATAAGGGCAACACCTAAGATAGTGACAAGGAGGTCGGCAATTGTCTTCGGAGAGATGAAGAGGAGAATAGAGACAACTAATGAGACAACCCCTTCAAGGAACAGGGGTGCTGGTGATAACCCCAACAATCTAACAGCAAAAGCATCAATTATTACGACAATCGCCGAGAGGAGAAGTTGGGCAGCTAAGACATAGAGGACAATCCTCCACAATACCCCCCCCATTGTGATGGGGAGAATTACCGCCAAGACTCCAATTATAATACTAGCGACCCCCTTTATAAGGGTTGAGGTGCGGTTAAACTTTGCAAATGAGTATTTATTTAGGGTAACGAGAGAGCTCGTCCCGGTGACAATTGCCACAATACCTAGGGCAATAATAAAGAGTTGCTCAAACAACTTCGGTTTTACCAAAGTAAAAACCCCAAAAAACAAGAGCCCTAACGCAATCAACAAGTATACTACCCAATCCTTTTTCCTAGCCATCTGTTACCTCCCATTGCCCCAAAGGGTCACTCTCGCTATAGTTGCAGTATTAACTTTTTAAGAGAAGATGTAAAGTAAATCGATGTACGACAACCTATTCTTTGATGCTGACGGGACCCTCTTTGACTTCATGAGTGGGGAGCGATGGGCCCTTAAACGAGTTTTCTCCCACCTAAATATTGGGGTAACTGAGAAAGCCTTAGAGTGTTACAGCCAAATAAACAACGCAGTGTGGCTCAACTTTGAACAAGGGTTAATCACAATTGAAGACCTTAAAGTGGAACGCTTTAGGAGATTCCACCAAAAATACGCGATAGACTCACCACCTGAAGAGAGTGCCAAAGCCTACGAAGAGGAGCTCTCCCGCTCCTTCCACCTCTATGCAGATGCACTCCCTATTTTAGAACATCTTTCAAAGAGTGGAATTGCCCTCACTCTAATTACCAACGGGATTTCTGCTGTTCAGCGGGGGCGCCTAGTGGCAACCAAGACTCTCCACTACTTCTCAGCAATCGTTATTAGCGAAGAAATCGGGGTTCAAAAACCTAACCGAGCCTTCTTCGATAAGGCGCTAGAGATGGCCTCCCCTACAAAAAAACCCCTAGTAATTGGAGATAGTCTTACTAGCGACATCGCAGGGGCAAACAACGCGGGGTTAGATTCGTGTTGGGTTAACCGTTATAAAATGGTCAACACAGAGGGGATTAAAACAACTTATGAAATCACCTCTTTAGAGGAGCTCCTCCCCCTAATTGAGAATTTCAACTAAGGCCACATCGAAAATAAGAAGGGTGTTGGGCTCTATTTTAGTTGATCCAGAAGCTCCATACCCCAAATTGGGGTGGACAAAGAACCTAAACTCAGAACCGACGCCCATTAACATCAACCCCTCTCTAAAGCCAGGAATCATAGCAGAGAGGTCGAAGGTACTGGGGATTCCCCTAATTGAAGAGTCCCCTTCCCGACCATCGAGGTAAGTGAGACGGTAATTGACCCTAACAGTATCGTTTTCGAGGGGCTTCTCCCCCTCTGAGTCTTTGACTATCTCGTACTGAAGTCCGGTAGGGGTGGTAACAACTCCTTCCCTTTTACCGTTAATTGCTAAGAAACTCTCGGCATCGTCTAAATTCTTAGTAGCCAACTCTTCGAGACGTTTAGTCGCCTCTTCTATAATTCGCCTCTGATATTCATAAAGGGCATTATTCATCGCATTTTTATCTAAAAGGGGCTGATTTCCAAACCCGGCATCGAGGGCACCACGGGCAAAATAGGGTGGCAACAGTCCCCCTTGGAACTCTCGCATCCCCCCCTCCATTAAAAGGTAGCCGTAGGTGTAGCTAAAGCGCTCCTCTAGGGTAAGAGGGGAAGCTAGGCTGGAGACATCGAGTTGCTCCTCTTCGGGAGATTTTTGTGGGACAAACTCATCTACAACAACAGTTGTACCGTTTATCTTGGGAGGTTCCCCATTAACGCTATCGCTCTCCACCACTTTTGCGCCACAGCTGAGGAGCAAAAAAAGGAGACTAGTTAAAATAACAAAAGCTACCTTCAAATGTCTCACGCCCATTAATCACATCCTTACCTCACCCCTCCTAACGATGTTACACCCAAAAAGGGGTGCCGTCCACTCTTTTAGAAGACCGAGGCACCTCTACTGTCTATCCCCACAATTACAGGAAATTCTTCTACCTTTAGTCTCATAACAGCTTCAGGCCCCAAGTCTTCAAAAGCAATCACCTCTTTGGAGAGCACTTTAGTAGCATAGAGGGCTCCACACCCCCCAAAGGCGACTAGATAGAGCCCTTTATTGGCCTTGACCGCCTCAACCACTGCTTGGCTACGTGGCCCTTTCCCAATCGAAGCGACTAGACCGGCTCCCATTAGGGTGGGGGTAAAGGGGTCCATCCGAGCAGAGGTGGTTGGCCCACACGACCCTATAACAAAAGATGGGGGGGTGGCAGCGGGTGCCATGTAGTAGATTACCTCCCCCTCTAAGGAGATTGGTAGGGGTTTCCCCTCATTTATTAGAGCAGCTAGGCGAGCATGCACCTGGTCGCGCCCCACTAAAATCTCCCCCGATAGGAGAATTCTATCGTAGGCCTTCAAACTCTCTATTGTCTCTCTACTCATCGGTAAATCTATCTTACGCATAAGGCCCCTCCCAAATGAATTCACCTTTTCGGTCAGCCCAACAACTGATTGAAGCCGCAACGGGGAGTCCCGCTATGTGGGTTGGTTCATACTCGACGGCGACCCCTAAAGCTGTTAAATGTCCACCAAAGCCCCCTGGGCCAATCTCGAGGGCCTGAATAGCATCTAAAATCTCCCTCTCTAGTTGGGCAAAGCGCCCATCAGGATGGACAGAATTGACGGGTCTAAGGAGTGCTTTCTTGGAGAGGTAGCCGGCCCGTTCAGCGGTTCCCCCTAGCCCTACCCCCACCACAATGGGGGGACACGGTTTTCCACCTGCTCGCTGTACCATCTCAGCGACCGCTTTAACGACCCCTTGTGGACCACTGGTCGGATTGAGCATCGCTAAGCCGGAGCAGTTCTCACTGCCGAACCCCTTCAATAGGAGAGAAATCTTTAGGTGGCGCTCTTTCGAGGTGCTCCAGTAGATAATAGGCGGGAGGTTTGTTCTAGTATTAATCCTCTCAAAGACCGGCTCTTCAACGACAGAGTTTCTAAAGAACCCCTCTTTAATGGCCAATTCAGACCCTTCATAGATTGCCTCTTCAATGGCTTGCATCGAGAGGGGGACATCACTTCCAACCTCTACAAAGGCGACAATCATCCCCGTATCTTGGCACATCGGTATTTTATTCTCTTCAGAGAGCTTTAAGTTAGCTTGGATCATCTCAAGAACCTCAATTGAGGCTTGGTAGGAGGCAACCTGTTGGGGGGCCAAGGAGGGTAATTTCTGACTAAGCTCAAAGCGCATCCACTCTAACCGCTCCATTAACCCATCCTCTAGGTGGATTGCGGCTTCAAGGAGGGTTTGTCGAATCTTATCAACTAAACCTCTCTGTTTACTCTTTCCCATCTTCTTCTCCTCATTTTTTAGATAAACTACCCCTAAGAGTACCCCAAAAAGGGCTCCAGTACAATTGACAACTAGGTCCCAAATATCGAAACTGCGCCCGAAGTGGGGCTGGATTACCTCAATTAAGAGCCCCAGAAGGGAGGTAGCAATAAAGATTAGAGTTGAATAGTTTAAACCAAATGAGAACACAAGTAGCCAAGAAGCAACCCCATAAGCGATAAAATGGGCCCCTTTATCGCCAAAAGGGAGGCGAGCAACCAAAGAAGAGATACTTCTAGAGGGGACAATAGAGAGGATGACTATCGCAGTGACAGCTACTAAGGCACCGATTTGAGCTACTCTCCTCCTCATAGAGCATCTCCCTGGCAAACTCCCCTTTGCTCCATCTCCTCTTTGAGGGTTTTAATGAAGTGTGCTTTGTCACCAAAATTGCGTGGTGCTACTAAACGATGACGAGGGGTCTCGCTAACTAGTCGCTGGATTACAACTGTAGCGGGGATGTGACGCAATAAAAGGAGTGTATTTTCCAAGTGCTCTTCAAAAGTGGGGGCCTTAACCTTACCTTCTTCATATAGTTTAGCTAAGAGAGTTCCCACCACTATTTGTAGGTGGTGAATTTTGAGGGCATCGGGTGAGCTCTCTCGCACCACTCTAGCACTCTCTAAAATCTCCCCCTCGCCTTCACCTGGAAGGCCTAGAATGAGGTGGGTGGTCACCTTTAGCCCCCGCTCTTTAGCTCTCAAGCAGGCATCGAGGTACTCATCGACTGTGTGGCCCCGGTTGATGAATTTTAAAGTTTTAGCGTTACCACTTTGGAGTCCCAGTTCAAGGGAGACCGCCTCAACTTGAGAGCGATAGGAGGCAAGAAGATCAAGCACTTCATTGGGCACAGTATCGGGACGGGTACTCACAATTAGCTCTTTGTAGGGGCCATCTATTAGCGATTGGTCGTATAATAGCTTCAGATTCTCTAAAGTATCAAAAGTGTTGGTGAAAGCTTGGAAGTAGATACTCTTAGCACAAGGCCCATAGCGGCGATCAATAAAGGCTTTACCCCGTTCAATTTGAGCAGTAATCGATTCAAGGCGCTCAGCTATGCTTAGGTGGGGAACTTCTCCAATAAAGGTATCAATCCCGGGCATCAATTCACCCTTACGGGCATAGCCCCCCTCAAAAGGGCGTTGGTAGGCGCTGCTTGATCCCAGAGAGTCACAGTAGACGCACCCACCTCCCCCGTTTTGTCGGTTAGGACATGAGAACCCACCATCGATTGCAATGCGATAGACCTGTTCTCCGTAGCGTTCAAACAAGGCTGTTTTGTAATCACGCCAAGGAAGGTTCATTAGAGTACCTCTAAAAAGATAGTTGTCCTAAGGGTTGTATCAAGGGCTATTCCAAATAAGAATTCAAGCGACCCAAGGGGGAAGCCAACAGCTAAAGAGAGACTCGATTCAATCCCATTTAAGGAGGAGAAGGGGGTTATTGAAGGGGAAGAGCTCTCATCTCTCATTATTTGCCCATAACTTTGGAGAGTTACCATGGTGTGCAGGACAAATGGGATGGGGCGCTCTCCCATTACAAAGAGGTATTTTATTCTCCCTATCACGAGGTCGTCGGTGAGGGTTGTTGCCAGATGTGAGGGGACCCCATCGCCCCCCCCTAGGGTAATAAAGGAGATTGCTTGAGGAGCTAAGGGGCGACTACTCTCCCCCCTAAGATCAAAATAGAGGTAGTGATGACGGGCCAATCTAACCATCTGTTGATAACGGATAAGGGCAGAGTAACCCCATATCTCACCCCCCAATGAGAGGTCAAGGCGGAGTCCTTCAAGGGGGATTATGGTTGAATTTAGAGTCGAGTAGTAGGCATCTAGACGTAAAGAGGGGCTAAAAATTTCACTCTTAGGGGTAGTCTCAAACCAGTAGTATGGGTAGCTGTTGGTCAATTGTATCAACAACTTCTCTTGACGGCGATAGCGTACCAATAGACTCCCCTCTCCCTTGTGGTCTCTAAACTCCAATCCCACCTTACCATACCTTAAGTGTTGGGGAAGGAGAGCTCCTCCAGTGTAGTTTACGTCGATTCCGGCGCTCCAATTAGGGCTAAAGTTGTAGGTGATTTCACCCCCTATTTGAAGTGTATCGGTGAGGGTTAATGTAAGGGCAAGGGTGAGAGGAACCTTAAATAAATCTTCACGATTATATTTTAAAGCAATGTTAGGGGTAACTTCAAATTTGGTAGGGTTAAATGTGAGGGAGGTGGTCCCATAAATACCTAGGGAGATGGTTGATCTTTTGGGGGTAAATTGGCGTGTTTGCACCTCCAACACCCCCCATACTTCACCTTGGCTATTGTAGACGACGTCAACCAATTCACAAGTGGCGGTAGAGAATTGCCCTATTTTACGCAAATTGTCGAGCTCGTGTTGGATGGCAGCTTTTTGCTCCTCCCCCATTGCTAGGCCCACAAATTGGTTGAAAGCTTTTAAGCTAATCTCTCTTCCACCATTTCCCATTGGACGGTGGACTATTTGGGAGATATAGGGTTCTTGAAGTTTAAAATAGCTCCCCTGTCGCCCCTTATCGAGGAAGAGCAACTCTCTCTCCTCCCCTATTTGAGCCGCTAGTTGGGCAAACTCCCCCTGGTGTTGAGCCGCCGTCTCTTCCCCTATCTTCAAAATCTCTTTAACACTTAAAAAGTCGAGGGTACTGTAGTCACCCAAGGGGGGAACAATTAAGATATCGGCACTCTTAAGCTGATTTACATAGGTGTTCTTCATAAAGATTATCACGGTCTGCTCTAAGACGGCCGTTAAAGAGTCCAAATCTTCAGCTGTTGTTTTATAATCCTCACCATTGACATCGACTGCAATAACAATATCGGCCCCCATCTCTTTGGCTAAGTCGATAGGGAGGTTATCGACAACACCTCCATCAACTACCAATTTACCATCGACAGGATAGGGGGCGAAGACTCCGGGAATGGAGATACTGGAGCGAATTGCCCTAACAATCGAACCTTCTGAAAAAACTATCTTCTCACCATTCACTAGGTTGGCCCCAATCGCCCTAAAGGGGATTGCCAACTCATCAAAGTTATCGATTGTAGCAACTCTACATAGCGCTGAGTTTAGCATCTGTAAAATCTTCTGGTCGCCCAACATCCCCGAGGTGCTCCCCACCCCATACTGATCAAGACCAATTTGGAAGATGTTGTAGCAACGTTGATCGTTTAGGAGGGAGGCTTTGGGGATGGGAGGTAAGGGGGTAGAGGCAAAGAGGTCTACCATACTGTTTTCGTCAATTAGGGTTCTAATCTCTTGAGGTGTATAGCCAGCGGCATAGAGTCCCCCTATTAAACTCCCCATACTGGTCCCTAAGACAAAATCGATGGGGATACCCGCCTCTTCAATCGCCTCAATGACGGGGATGTGGGCAAACCCACGTGCTCCCCCTCCCGAGAGGACAAGGGCAACTTTTGGGGCGCTAAAGAGAGGCAGTGTTAAGATTATTAAAATGAGGAGAACGATTATCCCTCTTTGCATCTTAGCTCCCCAAGATGGTGCCAATTATTTGGGGGTTTCCATTGACGAAAGCGCTACTCTCCATCTCACGCTTCTTGGCTAAATGGAGGCGGCTAAGGTAGATCACCCCATCACCACACACAACCTCAAAGCCCAGCCCCTTCACATAGGCAGTGACGGTTCCCGGTTTTATCTCACCAAGAGAGCTATCTTGACGATAGCCGGCCACCCCAGTAATAGCCAAAGGAGTTCCAAGAAAAGTGGTAGTTGCCCGTGGCCATGGGATAAATGCCCTTATTTTACAATCGATAGTTTTGCACCCCTCACTCCACTCAATTACCCCATCTTCTTTGGTCAGGAGGCGGGTAAAGGTGGCTTTACTGTGCTCTTGTACGACCTCCTCAATCTCCCCTTTTATTAGTCTATCGAGGGTCCCTATTAGGAGAGGGGGTACTTTTTCAGCAACTATATCACTCAACTGGGCTGTTGTTTCACTCCCATCGAGCTCTATCACTGCATGTGCTAAGATGTTGCCACTATCGATTTCTTGGGCAATCCTTTGAATCGAGATTCCTGTCTCGCTATCCCCTTCGAGAAGGGCAAACTGGAGTGGTGAGGGCCCCCTATACTTTGGTAAAAGGGAGGGGTGGATATTAATTGAACCCTCATTAAAGAGGTCTAAAAACTTGGGGCCAAAGTAGTGGCCACAGGCGAAAGAGATTAAGAAGTTGGCCCCAAGGAGGGCAACCTCTTGGCGCACTGCCTTTGTCAACTTCTCACCTTGAATTAGAGGGAGGTTAAGTTTGAGAGCCTCCTCTTTGATGGGGGGAGGTTCGACGTTGCGTCCCCGTCCAGTGGGGCGGTCGGGGTTAGTTAAGACACCAACCACCTCATAGTTTTCTGCTAAGAGACGCAGGGCGGGGATTGCAATTGCGGGGTTGGCTGCAAAAAGAATTTTCAGTCTACTCCTACTCATATCTCCCCCTCACTTAGTCTCTCCGTTTATGGCGACGATAGTAGGACTCCAAAAGTTTTTGGCGAGCTTCTTCCTCCATGTGGTCGATAAACAGAACCCCATTTAGGTGGTCATTTTCGTGCTGAATAACCCGTGCCAAGAGGTCACTCGCTTTGATAGTGAAGGGCTTTCCTCTGAGGTCTTGTGCTTGGACAGTCACCTCCGCGGGGCGTACTATATGGGCAAAAGCGTCGGGGATACTTAAACACCCCTCTTCGTAACTTACCTGCTCAACACTGGTCTCAATGATCTGGGGATTAATAAAAACGAGTCGTTCATTGGGCCGGCGTGTGTCGACCACAAATAATCTCTGAGCTAACCCTATTTGAGGGGCAGCTAAACCTATCCCATCAGCCTCACCCATCGTCTCAAACATCGCATCGACGAGAATCGCCAAAGCGTTATCAAAGATTTTTACTGGTGTCCCTTTTTCGCGGAGAATCTCTTCTCCGAGTGTATATATTTCCAACATAGGGTCATAATAGCTATAAGGGTCGTTGACGTCAACGTTTCAAAGGAGTTGGAGGGGGTCAACATCAATCTCCAAGAAGAGAGACGGGGAGACTTTAAATCCCCTCTTAACAGCTGTCGCTATCTGGAGGAGTTCATTAATCCTCCCCCCTCTGAGTACTAGGTGGTAGCGCCACTTATTGGCAATCTTCTCAAGGGGGCATGGGGCCACCCCTAAGATGGAGGGAGAGTCATCTCTTATCTCTAGCATCCCAATCAGAGAGGCGATAAATAGGCGTAACTGCTCAATCTCGGTAGCAACTTTAGCTTTGACCCCCCCTCTAACAACAAAGTTTATAAGACGACTATAGGGGGGGAAGGCTGTCTCACGCCTTACTGCTAATTCTTGGCTATAGAATGCTGGAGAGTTCCCCTCAGTCGCCATCCGAATAGCAAAGTTGTCGGGGCGGTAGGTTTGAACAATAACTTGCCCCCATTGGTTGTAGCGACCAGCGCGTCCGCCCACTTGAACTATAAGGGCGAAGGTGCGCTCTTGCGAGCGAAAATCGGGAAGGTTTAATCCACTGTCAGCTAAAACAATTCCCACCAGGTCAACCTTTGGGAAGTTGAGTCCTTTAGCCACCATTTGGGTCCCTAAAAGAATATCAATCTCTCCCCTCCTAAAGGCGCTTAGAATTTGAGCCACATCTTCTTGCTTCCCTGCACTATCGGTATCGAGGCGGGCAACCTTAGCCAGCGGAAAGGAGTTATTTACCTCTTTCTCCACCATCTCAGTTCCAAACCCACCATAGCCAACGTCGAGAGATGAACACTCGGGGCATACTGTGATGGGGGTACGGTTGTAACTACAGTAGTGGCACATCATCCGATTGACCCCTTTGTGGTAGGTGAGGGCGACTGAGCAGTGGGGACAACTCATCTCGTAGCCACAATTGCGGCAGTGGAAGAAGTAGGAGAATCCCCTCCGGTTGAGAAAGAGAATTACTTGACGCCCTTTGGCTAAGGTCTTCCTCATCTCACTCACCAGCTTCCTCGATAAAAGGCTCTTTTCAGGCAACATATTGACGACACTAACTTCGGGGGGGAGACCCCCTGCAACCCTAGTTTCTAGGTGGTGGCGCTCCACGACCCCCTCCTCCATCATGTGCCAAGCTTCAAGAGAAGGGGTAGCACTCCCCATCACAAGGAGGGCTTTTTGCGAGGAGGCTCTCCTTTGGGCCACTTGGCGGGCATGGTAGCGGGGGTTAGACCCCGATTTATAACTATTCTCGTGCTCTTCATCGATAATAATGAGACCTAAGTTCTTAAAGGGGGCAAAGACCGCACTGCGTGCGCCAATGGCTAACTTAACTTCTCCATTTAATATCTTTCTCCAAGCAGCAATGCGCTGGGAGGGGGTCAACCCAGAATGGAGAATGGCGACTTGACCCTCAAATCGCTTAAAGACCTGTTGGGCCAATTGGTGGGTAAGAGTTATCTCGGGGACAAGGTAGATAACCTCTTTTCCTTGGCTTATCAGCGCTTCGGCAACCCTTAAGTAAACTTCACTTTTACCCGAACCGGTCACCCCATAGAGGTAGTGGAGAGAGTTACTACTCTCTAAGATATTCTCAATGGCACCCTTTTGCTCCTCTGAGAGCATAGCGGTAGTAATGGGCTCTTCAGCCTCCTCTTCTATTAAACCTGGAGGGTCTCGATCGACCCTTCCACTGGGGACCATCGTGCTTAACGCTTCCCCCAAAGAGCAGAGGTAGAAGTGGCTCATCCAGCGTGCCAGCTCAATCTCTCTCTCGCTAAAGAGGGGGCTTTTGTCGACAACTCTTTTAATCGCCTTAATCTCGTATGAGACTTCACCTATCTCCTCTTTGAGGGCCACCACAAAGCCGGTCAATTCACGTTTTCCAAAAGGGACCACCACCCTCACCCCCACTTGGCACCCCACTAAAGCGCCAATGAGGTAGGTGAACTCCCCCTCTAGGGGGAGGTTCAAGACTACTTGAGCATACATTTAGCTACCCCTCACTTAAGAGACGGGTTACTTTTTTCAAGTCTTCCCAAACGGGAGCTCGCAGCGTTAAGTTTCTAAGGACCGCTGCCGGATGGTAGGTGATAACCACCGGAATTCCGTGGTAGTTGTGTTTTTTCCCCCTTAGGAGTGTCAACGATTCACTTAACCCCAAGAGGGAGTAGGCTGCCACTCTCCCTAAACAGAGAATCACCCGTGGTTGCAATAGTTCAATCTGCCTCTCTAGGTAGGGGAGACACGCCTCAATCTCTTCGTTTAAGGGGTCACGGTTTTCAGGAGGGCGACATTTAACAATGTTGGTTATGAAGAAGTCACCCTCTCGAGAGAGCTTTATGGCTTTCATCCAGGTCTCAAAGTAGTTTCCTGCCTGCCCAACAAAGGGGCGTCCGGTGCGGTCTTCATCGCGTCCCGGCCCCTCACCCACCACCAACAAGGAGGGGTTATGATTCCCCTCTCCAGGGACACTTTTTGTCCTCCCTTTGGCGAGGTTACACTTGGTACACTTCTCGATAGTTTTACCTATCTCTTCTAAGCTTTGAGCTGCGAGGCCCACCTCTTTTTTGAGTGGCTTGAAACGTAAAGAGCGCTCATCTCCTCCATAGCTCTCATCTAAGAGGCGATGTACTCCATCGCTGAGACGGTAGAGCTCTTTGAGACTCTCTTCATGCATACTCTATCCTCCAGAGGTAGAGCCCCCCTGGGGGGGCTGTGCGACCCGCCTTGAGACGCTCTTTTGAGGCTAGACACTCCTCAAAGGTGGCGACCGGCTCCCCCTTCTCCCCCATCTGGAGCATCGTTCCAACCATCGAGCGCACTTGGTGCATCATGAAGGCGTTGGCCCGTACCCGGTAGATTAAAACATCGCCCCCCCAAGGAGAGGGTTCTAGAGAGAATTCACTCTCATAGAGGTCACGAATCCGCGAGTGGCTCTGGTCACCGGCAGCACTAAAGGTGGAAAAGTCGTGGGTCCCGATGAGCACCTTGGCATACCCATTTAGCAGTTCAAGAGGGGGTAATTTACCCACTAAGCCTACCCTTCCCCGTTCAAATGGGGTGTAGTGGACACTCTCTTTGGTGTAGTAGCGGTACTCCCGGCTAAGGGAGGTAAACCTAGCATGAAACTTCTCATCCGCTAACTCCCCCTCAACAACCCTTATGGAGTGGGGAAGATGGGGGTTGAGTGCTAAGGGGAAGGCTTCAACCGGAATACTCTGGTTAGAGGTGTCGAAATGGGCAACCTGCCCAACGGCGTGTACTTTGGCATCGGTTCTCCCCGATCCAAAAAGGTTCACCTCCTCTTTCAGCACCACATAAAGGGCTTTTTCAATCAACTCTTGAACTGTCACCACCCCTTTTTGACGTTGCCAGCCGGCAAAGTCGGCTCCATCGTAGCTTATAAGGAGTCGAATACGGCGTTGATTGGGGAGGAGGGGGAAATGGGTGGGTCTATTCCAGTCTTGTTTAGCCACACTGCTCCTCCACAACAACAAAGGCCAAAGCGAGTTCCCCTTCGTGAGTTAGGGAGAGGTGGATTCGCTTCTCATTTAAGTTACATCTAGCTTTAACCTCTCCGCTCAAGACGAAGTGGGGGGCCCCTTCTGAGTCGCTTAAAACCCCAATTTCGGAGGGGTAGATTCCTCTAAAGCCACTCCCCAAAGCTTTTACCAAAGCCTCTTTGGCGGCGTAGCGCGAGGCGAGAAACTCTAGCTCACACCCCTCCTTAATCGTCTCCAATTCAGTCATCTCTGAGGGGTGGAAAAGGCGGTTTAAGATGTGTTGACTCATCCTCTCACGTGAGAGACGTCCAATTTTAACAGCATCAACACCTACCCCTGCAATGCGCCAAGTAGCCACTACTCTACCCCTACGTCGACAGTAGCCAAGTAGAGTCTGATTATCTCAGGGGCGGTAGAGAGGGTAAAATTGAGGTCTATATAAGACTCTTGGGCCTCCAAAAGGACCGGAACACTCAACGTCCCCCCCTTAGTGGCAAAGGTAAAGTCGGCTTTAGCGTTGATAGCTGAGGGGTCGACTAGTTGAATATAACGCTCATCCCCCACGATCTTAAGGGTGACCGAAGTGGGCACTTTACTCATCACCTCATACCCAGGTGGGATAATAACTTCGAGGGGGATCTCAACATAGCGGGTGTCAAGGACAACATAGTTGACTACGAGATAGATGCCCACCGCTAACAAGAGTGAGATAATTTTAATGGGCCAATCTCTAAAAATAGAACGGATTACCTTATTCAGATTCATCGCCGGTGGCCTCCATTAAATCGACTGGGGTGACGTCGTGGTAACTAAAGAGGGCTAATAACATCCGCTTCACCATGGGGATATCTAAGTCGTAGTAGAGGTTGGCGTTGTAGGTTAAGCTGATAGCCCCGGTCTCTTCGGAGACTATTAAAACAATGGCATCCGACTCTTCAGCCAGCCCTAGGGCTGCTCGGTGGCGGGTCCCAAAACTTTTTTTGATGTCGGTTTGTTCACTCAAAGGGAGATAACAGCCGGCAGCCAAAATCTTCCCCCCTTGAATCACCATCGCCCCATCATGAAGGGGGGTGTCGTGGTCAAAGACGGTGAGGATAAGGGCTGATGAGAGGTCAGCGTTGAGCCTTGTTCCCGAATCGACCACCCCTTTGATTCCCAAATGGCGGGTAAAGACGATCAGGGCACCGCGATTCTTAGAGACCAATACTGAACAAGCGTTTAAAATTATATCAATCTGCTCCGCTGTGGTTTGGGCCCCCATCCTAAAGAGTCGACTTTGACCACCAAAGATTTGGGTAAAGGCACGTCGCAACTCGGGTTGGTAGATTACTAAGATAAATACCACCGCAGGGATTGTCATATAGCGGTAGAGCCAGAGGAAGGTCTTCAGGTTCAAGAGGCGTGAGAGGCCATAAACAGCAATTAAACCAAAGACAATTTTAGAGATTTGTTGTGCCTTAGTTTGAGCCACCGCCATGTGGAAGCGGTAGAACACAAAAGACAATAGCCCAATCTCAATGATGGGCACTAAAACTGCCCCAATTTTACTCAGTAGTTGAATCACTATCGTCTCCCTCTTCTACTCTTGCTCACTCCAGCCAAATGTGCGCTCAACAGCCCTCTTCCAATACCCCATTTTAACCTTTACCTCATCTTCTCCCATTTTAGGCTCCCAGCGCAACGCCTCTTGCCACTGTGAAGCAATCTCCTCAAATGAAGAGTAGAAGTTGGTTGTCAATCCAGCCGCATAGGCTGCCCCTAAAGCCGTTGTCTCAACGACCCGTGGCACTACCACAGGAATCCCTAAGAGATCGGCTTGAAACTCCATTAAGAGGTGGCTATTAGTTAGCCCTCCATCAGCTTTAAGGAGCTCCATCTTACTCGCTCCATCACTCACCATTGCTTCGTACAAATCTTTTACTTGAAAAGCGGTTGCCTCCAAGGCGGCTCGGCAAAGATGAGCTGCGGTGGCATACCCCGTTAATCCCACTATAACCCCACGAGCATCGCTACGCCAATAGGGGGCGAAGAGTCCAGAGAAGGCGGGGACGATATAGACTCCACCACAATCTTCGACACTCTCAGCCAGAGCAGTCACTTCGGGGGCACTTTTAACTAATTTCAGGTTGTCGCGCACCCACTGAACTAAAGATCCAGCCACAGCCACCGACCCCTCAAGGGCGTAGTGAGCCTTTTTACCCGCCTCTTGGTAGGCGACAGTGGTCAGTAGACCGTTAGAGGAGATGCGTGGTTTCTGGCCAATATTAACGAGGAGAAAACAGCCGGTTCCAAAGGTGTTTTTCCCCTCACCTACTGAGAAGCACGCTTGCCCAAAGAGGGCTGCCTGCTGGTCTCCAAGAACTCCCGCTACAGGGACCGAGCAAGGGAGTCTGCCATCAACGGTGGTGTGACCAAAAACCTCCCCAAAGGAGGGAACTATCTTAGGGAGACTCTGTTTGGGCACCTTGAAAAGCTTTAGAAGCCAATCGTCCCACTCAAGACTCTCAATATTCATCAACATATAGCGACTGGCGTTAGTCACATCGGTGACAACCTCTCCTCCGGTGAGTTTCCAAAGGAGGAAGGCGTCGATGGTCCCAAAGACAACCTTGCCGGCCTCTGCATCTTCACGCAATCCGGCAACATTATTTAAGAGCCACCCAATTTTAGAGGCGGAGAAATAGGGGCTAGCTACCAAGCCGGAGCGTTTTTGAATCTCATCGACTACCCCCAGCTCTTTAAGTCGCTCAATCTCCCCTTCACCCCTTAAATCTTGCCATACGATGGCGTTGTATCTAATTTTCCCACTTTGAGGTTCCCAGGCGATGATAGTCTCTCGCTGGTTGGTAATCCCGATACCCACCATATCACGGGGATCAACACCCCCTTTTTCTAAAGTCTTAACGATAGTTTCGACACTATTTTCCCAAATTTCATTGGGATCGTGCTCAACCCACCCCGGTTTCACAAAGATTTGCTTGTGTTCTAGCTGGTGGGATGCTAGTTGCAACCCTTTTTTATCAAAGAGAATAAAGCGGGTACTGGTAGTTCCTTGATCTAAAGCTCCAATATAGTGCACAGAGACCTCCTCGCTACTGTCACTTTATGGTATAGTATAGCGACAAACATAAAAAGTCGCCACAGCATTTTTTAGAGGAGATATTTTGATGACCTTACGCGAGATAGTAACCATTGTTCAGGGTGTAGTGATTTGTGGAGAAGAGAATCTAAATAGGGCAGTTCACCTCGGGTTTTCATCAGACTTGATGAGTGATGTCTTAACCCTACTCGCCGACGATATCCTTTTGGTAACGGGCCTTTCCAATATTCAGTCGATTAGAACCGCCGAAATGGCCGATATCCTCCAAATCTTATTTGTCCGCAATAAACGCCCCTCAAAAGAGATGGTAGAGCTGGCTCAAGAGCACGGCATAACCTTGATTTCCACCCCCTTCTCGATGTTTAGGACGAGTGGGCTCCTCTTCAGTAACGGCCTTAAACCGGTCTACTAGAGGAGGGGAATAACCTCTCCCTCCACCCCTTTTAGAACCTTCTCCCCACCAATAATGGCAACTCCTTTAAAGGTGTTGAGCGAAGCTAAAATTTGGGAAGCTCCCTCCTTAAGGTCTTCGACAGTTGTCTCTAAAACCGTTTTGCGACGCTCACTTCGATACTCATCACTAATATGGTAGAGGGCTCGTCTAAAAGCTAAAAAGGCTCTGCTTTGGGGGGAGATGGGGCGTAGTTCACTACTAATGGTGGCGATTATAGCGGCATCGAGTTGATCTTGCTCAATCCCCTCTTCTATAACCTCCCTCAAAACCTTTTCAAAGTCATCGAGGGTTCCGGTGACACGCG
>DUOJ01000005.1 GCA_012838895.1 Spirochaetales bacterium | reverse complement strand
TTGGTAATCGTCAATATCTGGCGCTCTTTCCCTTTCCCGATGCTTATCTATTGGGCAACACTGAAGGGGATTAATAAAGAGATGTACGAAGCTGCCAGTGTTGATGGAGCCAATGCTGTCCAAAGCTTTTTTAGGATTACAGTTCCCCACCTAAAGGATACGACGATAGTTTTAGTTGTATTGCGTATTGTTTGGACTGCCACCTATTTTGATTTGCCTTGGTTGATTACCGGAGGGGGCCCTGCCGGTACAACGACCCACCTCCCCATCATGATTTACCAAGCCTCATTTGGGACCTTCCAAACGGGCTTAGCTTCTAGTATCTCTATTGTTCTAGGTTTTTGTTTGTTCATCTTCATAGTGTTCTATGTGAGAAAATCGTTATCTGACGAAGGTTAAGACGGGAAAATCGATGGCTAAAATGAAAAAAAGTTTGTTTAAGAAATATTTTTGGTACTACTTAATTCTTTTAGTGGTAATTTTATTTGTCGGGTTTCCCCTCTTTTGGATGGCGATTAGTTCGTTTAAGCCTTCAGTAGAGCTCTTTAAGAAACCTCCAAGAATTTTTCCCCAAAACCCAACTTTAACTTGGTATACACGTGCCTTTAGTAACTCAATCGTGGTTCGCTATTTCGTCAATAGTTTTATTGTCTCCATTGCAGCCATGATTATAAACATGGTGGTTGCCACAATGGGAGCCTACAGTTTAGCCAGTTTTAAGTACAAGGGACGCCGTCTTATTATGGTTACGGTGCTATCAGCATATTGTATTCCCCCCATTATGTTGATGATTCCCCTCTACAGGATAATTGCTAGGCTAGGATTGAACTCCAGCTATATCGGTGTCGTAATAGGTCACCTAACAGTTACCCTGCCGTTTTGTGTCTGGCTCTTAATCCCTTTTTTCAAAAAGATTCCTAATGAGATGAAAGAGGCGGCCATTATTGATGGGGCATCAGCCATAAAAATATTTTGGGACATTGTCTTGCCCTTAAGTGTTCATGGAATATTGAGTGCAGGAATTATGGTATTTATCCTCTCATGGAACGAATACTTGCTCTCTAGTGTCCTTGTAATTAGTGATACAATGAAAACTCTTACTGTTGGTCTAGCCAACTATATTAGCTCAACTGAGATCGATTGGGGTACTATTATGGCTTTAGGTACGGCTACTACTATCCCAATAATAGTGCTATTTACATCAATCCAAAAATACTTCGTTGAAGGTTTAACAGCTGGAGCTGTTAAAGGGTAGTTTAGAATAATATCATAAGAAGCTGAACGATGAGCCACTTAAAGACACCTCACTTAAGGGTGATAACTCATCGCCAGCTTCCAATCTCACTTTATTATTGTTTCTCGCAGAAAGCAAGTTAGAATCGCCCTTTTTGAGAAGTACTAAATTATTTATCTCTATAATTTGTGCTTATCTATCTCTCTCTACCGCTAGCGTCATGCCTCTTTCTTGTTCGATACTTTGACTAATTTATTGCCAAATGTATAGTAATAAGTACCTAAGAGGTCCTTATAAACTCTGGCTTTATACTTATAGCCATTATCACCCTCTATATGTACTTCATGGGAAGTTTTCCCCTTTATGATATCCAGTGGGATACCTGTAGGAAAAGCATGGCAGAGCCATCCTCTTCCTCCACCATCTCCCCACTTAAAACAGTGCTCACAGTTTTCACACTGAGTGATAGAGTACCCTATATATCGACCATAACTTTGAACCATCTTCTATCCTCAGGTAGTATAATAGCACGGTAACAGGAAGGTGAGTGTTTGCTTGGCGATAAAGATACTTTGAGAAATGTGAGAGAATCTACAGATATAAACCATGCATAGGTCTCATTGGGATGTTATAATACGCTATGTGTGACTTGAAATGGGAGTTGGGAGAATATTGAGGAGGTCGTTGGTGAAGTCGATTGTAATCGTAGAAGATGAAAAACTGGTATTGCTGGGAATTGAATCACTATTTGAGCAAAATAGTAGATATAAAATTGTCGGTAGTTTTTCACGGGCAGACCAAGCTCTACGTTCAATTGATCATTTGAACCCCGATATTATCTTAACCGATATTAAAATGCCAGGAATGGATGGCTTGGAATTCATAAAGCGACTTCAAGAAGGGGGGAACCGCGCAAAGATTGTAGTCCTTAGTTGCCTGGAAGATTTTTCTATTGTTTCAGCCGCATTTAAACTGGGAGCTGTTGACTACATCCTTAAGCATGAATTAGATGCAATTGAGTTGTTCAAGACCTTAGATGGGCTCTCCTTAGAGGAAGGGGGAGTTGAAGAAAAACCTCACACAGTCTCCTCTAGACCCGATTGGGCTGAATTACACCGCTTCTCTAACCGCCTGAAAAATGATGCACGCCTTGCATTGCACTCCACTAATCCAATTGTCTATCGCATGATTTTTAAGAAGAAATATTCTGAAGACCATGTCCCCCTAAAATCTGGTGTTGATATCTTCTGGTGTTTACGATTCGTCCACCGACTGCTAGATAATTTTGAAGTTGGGCAAGTATACCACGAAGAGTCTGAAGGATTGGTGTTAGTGCTTGATGGGAGCAATGAGAACCAAGAGCAACGGAAACAATTCTTCTCTCATTTAACAAGAGAGTTAAAACAGTACATAAACAGCCCTGTCATTATCCTGCGATGTCCTGAAGCCACCTCTCTCACTATTGAGGCACAATGGAATCAGCTTTTGAATGTGGAGAGGCATCTCTTCTATGTCGACTCAACCCGTGTTGAAACTATTAATAACCACCTACAACAGAGTGTCGAGGCACAATTACCCCCTCCTATCTGGCTGCTTCAACCAGAACAGCTTCCTCTCTGGCATAGCGGGCTAAAAGCCTATTTTGAAGCGGTTAGGGTTGCTCAGATAGATCCATCAAATCTTTGTATGACCCTCATTGTATATTGGCACCAAATAGAACAGCTACTACATTCGCTGTTCTCAAGCGCCACCGTCACCCATCCCCCTTTGTTTAACTACTTAAAAGACTTTGATGATTTTAACCAATTGGTAGCGTGGTATACTGCGGAATTACCCCGAAGAACCGCCCATATTCACGACTTACAAGGGCACAGTAGAAAGATTATGCAGATGAAACTCTATTTACATGAACACTATGCAGGGCATATTTCATTGCAGTTCATGGCTGAGCTCCTTAATCTAAATAGTAACTACTTGTGTGAATTATTTAAAAAAGAATCGGGGGTTGGTTATGTTGAATATCTTAATACGATTAGAATCAACAAGGCCAAATCTCTTTTATTAGAGAGTGACGCTACTGTCGAAGCAATTAGCTCCCAGGTGGGGTTTACCAGTGCGAGCCATTTTTCCCGAATATTTAAGAAAATGGTAGGTCAAACTATTAGTGACTTTAGAGCCACATCTACCCCTAATCAGAATATTGAGTATGAAAACTGAATTTTGAGCATCAAATTATGATAATTTTAAGATTTGTTCCACTTTTGGCTGGGTTTCCAGCATTAATCGCCGACTATTAGGTATGGATTGCACGCCGGGGGTGTTCCAAACTGGAAGTAACTGAGAACCATAGGAGGTTATCATATGAAAAAAGTATTAGTATTTTTTCTCTTTTCTCTACTACTTGTTTCTCCTGTTTTTGCTGCAGGTCAGAAAGCAACAGTTGATGAAAAACAAGTAGTTTTAACTATCTGGGAACATACTCCCCAATTTGAGCTTCCACTACGGAACACATTAGACCGCTTCATGGAGGAAAACCCCGATATCAAAGTTGAGTATGAGATTAAAACACCCGATAATTATCTATCTCTACTCACAACAGCAATTCAAGCTGGTGAAGCACCCGATCTGTTCTGGCACCACGGTACAGCAACGACCGATATGGCAAACTTGACTCGCCAAGGCGCTTTAATGGATCTAACTAGTGATGTAGACGTCAGTGGTTATTCACAGATGTCACGCGATAAAGTGACTTGGGAAGGCAAATTGTACCAAACTCCGGCTGCCACAATCGACACTAGAGCTGCATTCTACAACAAAGACCTCTTTGCTAAGCAAGGTTGGAGTGTCCCCAAAACATTTGATGAATTTGAGACTCTCCTTGCTACTATCAAAAAAGCTGGTTTAATTCCCCTTAGCCTAGCTGGTCGCGACAACTGGAACATTCTTTTCCTATTTGAACCCATCCTAGCGGCGATGTATCCAGATTGGATTCAGGAAGCAACAGTTGGGAAGGCTAGAATTGATGATCCTCGTGTAATTGCTGCTATGGAAAAAATGATTGAATGGGGCAAGAAAGGGTACTATGGCGACCTCTTCCTCGGTGTTGATGAAGCGGGACAGTACTTAGCATTCTCTCGTGGCCAAGCTGCCATGACAGTCGCAGGATCTTGGACAACCACTACTTTGGAAAATAATAACCCAGACATGAACATTGGTGCCTTCCAGATTCCAACTCGTGATGGACGTAAACCTATCGTATTGACCTATGCTGCAGGATTCTCGGTCTATTCAAAGACCAAATATCCTGAGCAATCACTCCGCCTCGCCAAATATTTGACTTCTAAAGAGTCACAACAAATTTGGGTTGATGGCCTTGGTGCTATTGCCGGTTTAGCAGGCGTTAGGTCGGGAAGCCAATTGGCTGATGAAATCGCTGATGCTAACCTAGAGCTAGAGAGCTTCTACAATATCTTGGTCCTCGGCGCAGCTGATGGTCAATCTCCAACTAAGGTTTGGGAAGAAGATAACCCCAAATTGTTCACCGGAGTAGTTGTTCCCAAAGCTTTTGTGAAGACCCTTGATTCTATGATGGATTATTCTAAACTATAAGACAAATTGATGTGGGTGCCGATTAATCGGCATCCACTTAACTTGTTTAAACTTAAGAGAGAAGCTATGACAAAATCGAAGGCATATATCGGTTTTATTACTCCAGGATTTATCTTATACACTTTATTCATGATTGTTCCCCTCGGCTTTGCTATCTACTACAGTTTCTTTTCGTGGTCGGGGATGGGGGCGATGGAGTTTATTGGACTAGACAACTTTAAGCGGATTTTCTTTGAACCGAGGATGTCTGGTATTTTCCGTAATGCCCTAGGTAACAACTTGCGGTATATGGCCATTGCTATTTTTGTTTTTATCCCTATCCAAGTTTTAATGGCTTATCTGATCCACTTACAGATACGTGGACATAAGATGTTTCGACTGATGATTTTTCTCCCTTATGTTATCAGTCCATCAATTGTTGGATTTTTTACTTTACTTGTATTCGACCCCAACATTGGGATGTTGAATAACCTATTTATTTCGTTAGGGTTGCCCCAATTAGTCAGTGCCTGGTTTGGATCCCCTAATATTGCATTCTATCTCTTAGTTGCTGTCATTGGCTGGAATGGGATAGGGGTCGGGATGGTAATAATCTTGGCTAATATGAAAAATATCCCAGAAGATGTGGTTGAAGCTTCGATTATTGATGGTGCTTCAACTTGGCAACGGTTCTGGCGAATTGAATTACCTTTCTTGCAACCTTCAATTGTCAATGTGGTGGTCTTGAGTTCAATTTTTGCTTTAACTCAATTTGACATCCCATTCATTGTTGGAGGTCTCAACGGTGGGATTAACGGAAAACTCGACTTTCTGAACCTGATGTTTTTCCGCTATACCTTTGGGGACGCCTATTTTGGAGAAACGGCTCTCGGTTTCGGTGCTGCCATTAGTGTTGTAGTTTTTTCAATTATTTTCGTTATTGCATTGCTACAAAAACTCGTTTTTAATCGTGTGTTCAATCGAAGATAATATTTGGAGATCTTGATGTATAAGAAACGACAAGGAATCGGTAGTTGGATAGCTACTATTTTATTGACCCTATACTGCCTCATTGCCATTGTTTTAATCGGGAATATGGTGATCTCTTCGTTTAAAACAAAGCAAGATTTATTGTTCAATACTTTTGGATTTCCAACTAAGATCTCATTTGAAAATTACCGACAGGTGTTAGTCAAAGATACACTCTATAAGAATTTTTTCAATAGTATTATCCTTACAACACTCTCGATAGCTTCATTAATTTTCTTCTCCTCGATGACCGCTTATGGCCTCTCTCGATACCGTTTTAAAGGGCGTCAGGCGCTAGAAATGTATTTCTTATTAGGATTGATGTTCCCCATTCAAATTGCAATTTTACCCCTTTTCATTATTATGAGGACCTTAAAATTAACGAATACCTTTTTGGGGATGATTATTCTTTACACCGCCAATATGTCGTTTTCACTCTTTATATTCACCCAGTTCTTCAAAGAACTACCCGCAGCTCTCCACGAGAGCGCTGTTATTGATGGTGCTTCCGAAGTGACTATCTTCTTGAGAATAATGGTGCCGATTTCAAAGCCGGTTATCTTTACAGTTATGACGGTCAGTTTTGTGCAGATTTGGAACGACTTCTACCTACCGCTGGTATTTTTAGCTAAGCGCTCGCTACATACGCTGACCCTTGCCATTTACCAATACTTGGCCAACTTCCTCGCTTATTGGAATTATGTCTTTGCAGCGGCAACACTCTCTTTAATACCGGTGATTATAGTGTTTGTTGTCTTCTCAGACCAAATTATTTCTGGGTTAGCCTCTGGTTCAATTAAGGAGTAATGCACTATGGCCTTTGTCGATAAGCAAATTATAGTTCCCATCGATTTACGGTGTGAATTAGATAGGGCACCCCTCTGGATCGATATCCCCAATCCCCGTTTCTCTTGGAGTTTTAGCCCCGATATCTCACCCTCCTGGAGACAAGAGGCTTATCAAATTGAAGTTATTGGTAAAGAGGGGATGTGTTGGGATTCGGGTATAATTTACAACACAGACTCCTTTTCAATTATCTATGGGGGAGAAGCTTTTGCCCCATTCTCCCTGTATCACTGGCGTGTCAGGGTAAGCGGGGGTGGGGGGCAATGGAGTAATTGGTCTGATTTGGCGAGCTTTGAAACTTCAATGTTGTCCCCCAGTGACTTTTTAGCTAAATGGATTAGTACCCCCTCTCCCGTTTGGTATAGGGCAGGGCAGTGGGAAAGTGGTGTCCCTCAACAGGCGACAAGTGAAGAGGAGGGGCTACATACTTGGGGTATATATCTGTCTAAGAAGATTAAGACAGACCAGCCAATTGAAAGAATCACGAGGGCTAGGGCCTACGTGACTGGGGTTGGTCTTTACCAATTATATATTGATCAAGAGAGGGTGGGGGAGCGCATTCTAACCCCTTCTCAAACCGATTATCGCAGGCGTGTTCTCTACGATGTATTGCCCCTAAGCTTGGCAAGAGATGAGCTCTCTATAACCCTGTTTCTCGCCAACGGTCGTCACATTGCCCTCTACGGGTTTGAAAAGCCACGTGGCTATCTCCAAATTTTAATTGAATATAGTGACGGTGAACAACAGTGGATTTGTTCCGATTCAAGTTGGCGAGTAACTTCGGGACCGATTCAAGAAAATAGTCTATTCAACGGTGAAGTGTATGATAGCCGCATCGCTTTAGGTGAAGGGGGAGACTTAGCTGCTGAGGAAGTTGCCGGTTATAATTTACACGCCGCCTATGAGCCCCCTATTAAGATAAATAGAGAGATTCCACCTGTAGATATGTGGCGTGTTAAAGCCGGGTTTATCTACGATTTTGGACAAAACTTTGCAGGATTTGTCGCTTTCCAAGGTCAGCAACCGGCTGGGACTAAAATTACTTTCCAATTTGCCGAGGACATCACTGAGGATGGAAAACTCAACCCCTCTTCCAACCGGAAGGCAGAGGCGACCGATACCCTCATCTGTAATGGGTCGTTCCAAAGGTGGCACCCTGTTTCGACCTACCATGGGTTCAGATACGTAAAGGTTTCAGGCTATGTGGGAGTGCCTACCTTAGAAAACCTAATGGGGCTTTTTGTACACACTGAAGCCGATACAACAGGCTCTTTTCATTGTTCCAACGAAGATTTTAATCGTGTCCACCAAGCTATTCTTTGGGGGCTACGCTCTAACATGATGGGGATACCCACCGACTCTCCCCAACGCGATGAGCGCCATGGGTGGTTAGGGGATGCAATTTTAGCGGCCCCTGCAGCGCTGTTGAACTATGAAGCGCAACTGTTTTATGAGAAATTTCTCCAAGATATTGAAGATACTCAAAATGAGGATGGCTCTATCACCGATGTTGCCCCCAAGTTTTGGATGGACAAGCCGGCCGATCCTGCTTGGGGGAGTGGGTTTATCACGATTGGATGGTATCTCTACCTCTACCGGGGTGATGAAAGCGTGCTCAATAGATTCTACTTCCCCTTCCAGCGCTATATCGAATTCTTACTTTCGCAGACAAGCGAAGGGATTGTGGAAGATTTAGGTACGTTTGGAGATTGGTGTGCCCCTGGTTTAGTGACCTCTAAGAAGACCGGTTTGCCATTTATATCTACTTGGTATCTCTATCACGACCTCTCTTTGATGGAGCAAATCGCCCAAGTCTTGGGGAAAGCAGAGGATGTTTTAATGTATCGCCAGCAGGCTAAGCAGATTGGAGATGCTCTGTTACGCCGTTTCTGGAAGGGGAGTTATATGGAGAGCCTCCCTATGACACCTTGGGATTTTCCCGATCAAACAGCCCAAGCACTAACTCTTGCTACCAATTTACTCAATGAACAAGACTCCTTCGCCTTAGCGGCCTATTTGAATGACCTCATGGCGGCAACCTCGGGTGACCACGTGGGGACTGGAATTCATGGGACGCGCTATCTGTTAGAACAACTGTCGCGTTGGGGCTACCAAGAAAAAGCCTATACGATTGCCAATCAAAAGGACTATCCCGGTTGGATTTACATGATCCGTGAAGGGGCCACTACCCTTTGGGAGCGGTGGGAACCAATTTATTGTTTAGGGATGAACTCTCACAACCATATTATGCTCGGTTCGATTGACCAGTGGTTTTATACCTATGTGGCGGGATTATCGCCCCTTGCTCCCGGATGGAAAAAGATAGCATTTGCTCCAGCTTATTTAGAGAAAATTGAACATGCATCAGCTACAATTGCAACACCCTATGGCGAGGCTGCTTTAGAGTGGCAGCGGGACGAGAGAGATGTAACAGTAACTCTAAAAGTCCCTTCAGGAACCGATGGTTATCTCTTTTTACCATCAAGTTTGACAATTTCAGAGCACCCTTTTTCTATCATAGAAGGTGAAACTTTTGAGCTCTCTCCCTATAAGATAAAAGATCAAAAGTGTTGGCAATTAAAAGCAGGGGTTTATCAGATAGCTTGTACTAAAGTAGAGGAAATATGAGTAAAAGGGTGACACTCAGTTCGCGCGAAAGGGTTGTTAGGGCCCTTTACCGTCAGCCTGTTGATCGAGTCCCCATAAATTATCTGGCTAATGCTGGTATTGATTCAAGGCTCAAGGCGAGCTTTAAATTGGCCCCCCATGATGATGAAGCTCTCTTGCAAGCCTTAGAGGTAGACTTCAGGGAATTACAACTCCCCTATATTGGTAAAATTCTTCACCAGCCAAAGGTTGATCGCAAGGTGGATAGCCAGTGGGGTATTGTCTGCCGTTGGGTAGAACACGAACATGGGGGGTATTGGGATTATTGTGATTTCCCCCTACAAGAATTAGCTCTTGAACAGGTGGAGTCGTGGCCCATCCCCTCTCCCGATGATTACGACTATAATGCCTTGAAGGAACAAGCGAGAGGATGGAAAGATTTAGCCCTCTATTTTGGCAACCCTGGTCTGGGTGATATCCTCAATACTACCGGGATGTTGTGCTCAATGGAGAGTGTCTATATCGCATTAGCTGAAGAGAATGAAGCATGGTTGCGTTTAGTCGACCGTCGCCTAGAGTTTCAATTGGGACAAATGGAGCGGAGCTTAGAGACCCTTCAAGGGAGAGTCGATTTCATTTGGATGGGGGAGGATTTAGGAACTCAACTGGGCCCCCTCATCTCTAAAGAGATGTTTAGAAAAGTTATCCGGCCACGCCATCAAAAGTTTATAGACCTGGCCTCTTCATATAATGTGCCCGTAATGGTCCATAGTTGTGGCTCCTCCTCTTGGGCCTTCGATGATTTTATTGAGATGGGCATTGTTGCTGTTGATACCTTGCAACCCGAAGCGGCTCTGATGCAGCCTGCCTATTTGAAAGCAAAATTTGGCAACCATTTGGCTTTTCATGGGGGGTTCTCAACGGCCCAATCGATTGTTTCGGGTTCGACAGAGGACCTCCTAAAAGAGTTGAAAGAGCTCTTAGAGATTATGATGGAGAATGGGGGTTATCTCTTCTCTCCAACCCATCTGCTTCAAGATAATTCAAGGTTAGAAAATGTCTTGGCACTTTACCGGGCACTGCCCCAGATGGGTAGATATTGGTGATAAAGGGGGAAACAGAAAATGGATTCACGTGAGCGCATCCTTGCGCTCTTAGCGGGGAAAAAGAGCGATCAAGTCCCTTTCGATATCTGGTATACCCCTGAAATTAGGGACCAACTACTCAATTACTACAAGATTGATGCGGAACAAGAGTTGTGGCGCTTACTTAAAATTGACAAGATTGCATGGGTAAATGCCCCCTATATCGACCTAAAGGCGCCTATAATTGATGAGAGGGGACACCAGATAGTCATCAATGAGTGGGGTAGTGGGATACGGACTGTGGAGCACAGTTCAGAGGGGTCTTATGAAGAGGTGGTCACCTATCCACTTCAAGATGCTGAAACAATTGAAGAGATTGAAGCCCATGGATGGCCAAACCCAGACCGTTTTGATTACCAAGCATTGTTAGAGAGTTGCCAGGCCTACTCCAATTGGCCTCGCATGCTCGACTTTATCTCTCTGTTTGAAATCTACTGTAAACTACGCCCTATGGACCTCTCTTTGATGGACCTCTATGTAGAACAAGATTTAGCCGATGCCATTATTGATAAAATCTTTAAGATCCAAAAGCGTTATATTGAAAAATCTTTTGAAGTCTGCGGTGATGCTATCGATATCGTCTATCTGTCAGATGATATGGGGATGCAAGACCGCCAATTAATCTCAGTTGAGGTGTGGGAAGAGCGCTTTAAAAAACCTTATAGGGAGTTAATAGAGTTAGTCCACTCCAAAGGGGCCTATGTTTTTTACCACTCAGATGGGGCTGCTTTTCCTATTATTGAGCAGATGGTCGATTTAGGTATCGATATCATCAATCCAATTCAACATGCTTGCCCCGGGATGGAGCGTAAGCACTTAATTGAAGCCTTTGGCTCAAGGGTAGTCTTCCATGGGGCAGTTGAGAACCAACAGATTCTCCCCTTTGGAACCCCTGAAGAGGTTCGCCAAGAGGTAAAGGCAAATATTAAAACCCTTGGCAAGTATAATCGTTATATTTGTGCCCCTTGTCACAATTTACAACCCGGGACCCCCCTAGAGAATATTTTAGCCCTCTACAACAGTGAGCGCACGTGGTGAAGTCGTTCAAGGCTCTTTTGTAATGAGGGGGAGCGGTATGGTTACCGAGCACCCTTCACCTGGCGACGAATCGACAATTAGCGAGTAGGATGGACCATGGTAGAGACGCAACCGAGTTTGAATATTTCGCAACCCAGTGTGGTTAAGTTCATCAGTCGCGTAGTCGTCTTGAAGAGTAAGGGTGTCAATCAGTTCCTGGGGCAGACCAACGCCGTTATCCTTAACCGTGATATAAAGAGTTTCATCTTCTCGTCTCGCTTGTACGGTTATTACGCCAGGTTCAGAGAGGTTGGCTATCCCATGAATGATACTATTTTCAACTAGGTTTACGATCATCAACTTATGGATGAGGTAATCTTGGAGTGATTCGGGGACCTCTTGAGAAATAGTGAAATCTTGGTATCTGAAGCGTTGTATGACTGTATAGTCTTCCATCAATTCTAACTCTTTACGCAGGGGGATGTACTCACTTTCAATATCAGAGAGGCTACGTAGATAGCGGCTCAAGGCAAAGGTGACATCCTTAATATTCTCTTGTCCATTAATCTGTGCCATCCAACGGATAGTATTTAGAGAGTTGTACAATAGGTGGGGGGTCAGTTGTAATTGTAAGGTTTGCATATGGGCTTTACGTTTATTTTCTTCTTCCTGTTTCACCTCTTCAAGTAATTTCTGAATCCGATTTGTCATAGCATTAAAACTGATTGAGAGCTGTTTAATCTCATCGTCTTGACTAACATCGACTTGAACATCGAATACCCCCTCTTCGCCCACTTGGTTAACAGCAGCAGTAAGGGCGTGGATTTGTTTAGTGAGTTGTTTGGAGAGGAGGTGACTGATGATGAGGAAGAAGAGTAGATAGAGGACAACACTCAAGTTGAACATGTTGCGGATAAAGGTGAGTTCTCTTGAGATATTGCGGGTATCGAGGACTAAAGAGATAGTCCAATCACTAGCATTAGAGGTTGATGAGAGGCGAATATTTGTCTTACTTAAAGGTGTTTCACCACTTAGGGGGTGGTTGGAGGCTATTAGTTGTCCAGCCGAATTTGTGAGGGAGACCTCTTGGTTTTTTGAGAAGGGGATGTATTGAAAGAAATCTTCAAAAAACTGGCTATTAAAAGCGAGTATAAGTGTAGCGATAGGTTTTTGATCTTTGCGGATATGGCGCGCTCCAAAAAAGAATGTATCAGCTAAGCCAAAGTTCGTGACCATAGGATATGTTTGAGTCCAATAAATCCGCCCCTCTAAGGATAGAAGAGTGGGTTGGATTTCAATGTATATTGGTTCAATATTTTGAATCCCCGTTCCGCTAAAGATGGTCCCTTTATCGGTGATTAGATAGGCAGATGCAATAAGGCGATTAGAGTTTACAAACCCATCTAATTGGTTTTGGATGGCATGACACTCAATTAAAGGGGTATCAGAGAGGACCTCCTCCATTGCCTGTGTGTTGAGGTAAAATTGCATACTCAGCTGTTGGTAATGCTGCAATTTTGTATCGAGGTTTTTGCGCATCTCCTGGATGAGTTGATTGTTGTTACTAATTTGCTGTTCGACTGCATATTGGATGAAGAGATGATTAGCAATAAAATAGATAATGCCACTGGGGAGTACCACAATTAGGACAAACCACAAAAAGATTTTCTTTTGCATGTCCCTATACTAACCGTAGGAGAGTCCCATTTGAAGTCTTATTTCAATTAAAAAGAGAGACTAAAGAGAGTATTAACAAGGTATCATGGGTAACGGCCTATCAGCTCCAGTGGTTACTGTGCGTTTTAAAGAGGGGGAGAGGAGAAGGGACTTGGCCATAATTTTTAGACTATACTTGATTGTTTGGGGCTAAGGCTATAATATTCAATCAATGACGTGATTTATAACCAACTTGCAGCGTCAAAAAATAATTCGCTAAAAGGAGTCAAAAATGTATTTAAATCAAGGTAGTGTTTTTCTCATTTGGTGTCTCCCTATGCGTGGGGAGGGTAGCTATGACGTAGATTTAGATGTCTCTGCTAGAAAACCATAAAAATAGGAGAAAACATGGAATACAAAGCAATTGAAAAAACAATCAACGAAGAGATTAGCGAAGTCTACCTGATTGATGGGGTAGAGTACAAAGCCGATATTAAGACCTGGGGTCCCTATGGGGTGTATGGCAATATGGCTTACAAAGATCGTCAGGCAGTGGTGGAGTTAGAGGGACTTGGTCGGGTAAGGGTAATCTTTTCCACGGACCAAATGTTAATTCCAAGCAAGACTCGTCCAGCCCGTTTCACCTCCTTTGCTGAAGAGATGATAGATAGGGCAGTTAGAGAGTATGTCAGCTTCACAAAAACTCTCAATGGGACTCGACTTAACAATCAAGTGATGGAGTTTGAAGTTATTTAACTAAACTGACGCCCCCTTAGGGGGGCGACCAATTACACTATTTCTAATAATCTCCTTTACAACCAAGATTCCCAGTGTTATATTCAGGACATGGTTATCAATTCCATACACGATAACTCCTCCTAAAACCCTCCTTTCATGGAGGACTTATTTATGAAAAACGCAATCATTGTGCCCTTCCACCAAAGGTGGCAGGGGTGTCTGAGCCTACCAGAGATGGCCCAATTCCTTATGGAAGAGGTCGCCTTAGTTGGTAGGCAAATCAAATCACATGGCAAGTGCTTAATTGAGACAGCACTGCTTCATCCCGAAGGTAATCCCGCTGGTAATGTAACAGAGATAGAGGTCTTTTGGATGGTTATTGATGACGGGCTCCTCTTGGCCTATATAGATTGGATAAAGAGGAATCGAGATTACCAATTCAGGGCCCGAATGTGCTGGATTCCAAACTACAAAGAGGAGAACTCCCCATTAGTCGAGTCATGCTTAAAAAGCATCGCTGAGGCGAAGCAGTGGGGGGGAGGTGCGCAAGGAGAGAATCCCCTTGTGGTTGATTCAGTTTTATTCTTACCAGGTAACGCTAGTTTAACAGTAATTCCTGTACAGTTTACCGTAAGCGTCAACTCGCCCCCAATAGTCCCCCTTCTAGAGGTTTTTTAAACTAACAATCATGAGTATTGGAGAAATAGTTATTTTAGTGGCGTTTACCTCTGAGAATGTAGGGTTCTTTTCTTTCGGGGTCTGCTTTAGCACTGCTAATCAGGTCGTAGTAGTGATCAACTTCACTAATATCTACCCTACCAGGGACCAGGGCATCCCAATCTGCATCACTTTTACACCCTCCACCTTTGTTGAAAACATAAGTGAGGTACTTGTGGGAATCCATGTCCAACTTTTTACAGCTCTCAATCAAAGAGAAATAGAGGGCACTTGCTTCTGCACCTTGAGGAGTAATACAGAAGAGAAAATTCTTTCTTCCAAGAGCGAACGGTCTTATACAATTCTCAACAAGCTGGTTAGTGCTGGTAGCCCAACTGTAATCCAAGAACCTGGTCAGCTTCTCCCACCTCTTAAGGGTGTAATTTATGGCGCTATCTAAAGAGCTTCCTTTAAGGACCTTGCCCTGGTGTTCATCTAACCATCTCTTAATAGCATCCAAGTCTACACTTAATATTTCCCTTCGCTTCTTTAAATACTCCTCTTCACTTAAGGGATTAGGACCCCTTTGACGGTCAAGAAGAAGCCCCTCATGGTGAAAGAAGGTAGCATACAAAGAGACCAACTCTCCGGCTAACTTAGCCTTCTTGTTAGTTTTCAAAATGTCAGTAGCCTTACGCCGAGCGTGAATCATACAACCCAAAGAGGTGAAAGGATACTTTTGGCTGGCATAGGAGTAGACCTCTAAACCATCACTTTGAACAACTCCTCGGTAGTCTTCAAAGAAAGAGGCAACACTCTCGTTAGTGCGCCTGTCAAGGTAGTTAAAGAGTACAGGACCTGCTCTGCCCTCCCTATCTACACTGGAGCGGACAAACATATAAGCATCATAAGAGCTGTCTGAAGCCTTTGCATCGGGTACCTTTAAAACTCTCAAACCCGTCTCATCTACATTCCAAAGTGGGTATTCATGGATAGCTCTCTCTAAAGCCCTCCCCAAAGGTTTTAACTGATGAGCCACATTCATCATCCATCCACTCATCACTTGGCGAGAGAGATCTATCCCCATAGAAGCAAAGCGTTGCTCTTGGCGGTAAAGGGGCAGAGAATATTGCATTTTGTCGACTACCACTGTCGCTAATAAGGAGCTGTCACAAATAGTACCACTTAAGAGTGAATCATCAGAGACTGTAACTAACTGCTCCTCATTCTCTTCACCCAAACAGTTGCTACATCTAAATTGAGGGTAGTGGTGACGAACTATTACTTTAGTTGCCGGTATTACAGCCAAAGTATCTCTGGTGAACTCTCCAACTTGCTCCATGTTGCTGCCACACTCACATTCAGGAGCCTCTCCATCATGGTTGATGTCTACGATTGGAGTATTAGGGTCAACTTTAAGGATTCTGCTTCTGCCAACTCTTCGGGTAAATGAGCACACCTTTTGTTCAGTCACTTCCCCTTCAGTGTTCTCTATTACATCAATTAAGTTTTCTAACTCCGCTTCATCAAACAGGTTTAAGTTTAACTGCTCAGATGCTTCAGAGCTTTTACCATACTGCTTTTGTCTGGAGTTGAGAAATAAGTTTTTAAAGTGTTCGCTACGAGCCTTCTCTAGAGCCAATTCATCTTCTAAGGCTTGCACCCTTACCTTAAGAGTGCTGTTTTGATCTTTAAGCAGGTCAATTTCAGCAGAGTAAGTAGCGACTGTAGGAGAGGTTTGCTGCTCAGCTAAAGGTGTCTTTTCCATGAGTAAATAGTAGCATAAAAGAGAGTTAATTGCTAGTGTTTAAACAAATTAAAGTAAACTTTTAAGCAATATTTATCTCACTTAAAAGACCCATTTGCCTT
>DUOJ01000067.1 GCA_012838895.1 Spirochaetales bacterium | reverse complement strand
TGCCCACCATTGCTGGAATTAGGCGTCGCGGTTACAGCCCTGAGTCACTACGCGACTTTGTTGACCGGGTTGGGGTAGCTAAGGTTGAGTCGTTAGTCGACCACAACCTTCTCGAGTTTTGTGCCCGTGAAGACCTCAATAAAAGGGCGAAGCGGGTGATGGCTGTCTTAGACCCCTTAAAAGTGGTTATTACCAACTACCCCGACGACAAAGTGGAGTTTGTTGAAGCACGCAACAACCCCGAAGACCCCGAGGGGGGGGTACGTGAAGTCCCCTTCTCAAAAGAGCTCTATATCGAGAGGGAAGACTTTATGGAGGAGCCCATCAAAGGGTACCACCGCTTCTATGTGGGTAACGAGGTGCGCCTCCTCCACGCCTACTATGTCACCTGTACCGATGTTATTAAGGATGAGAAGGGAGAAGTGGTAGAGATTCACTGCACCTACGACAGCGAGACACGTGGCGGTAGGAGTGAGGACCAGCGCCGAGTGCGAGGGACTAGCCACTGGGTAAGTGCCCGTCACGCTATTAAAGGTGAGGTTAGACTCTATGACAAACTCTTCTTGAGTGAGGTGCCGGGAGAGGCAACAGGCGACTATCTCGATGACCTCAACCCTGACTCTCTTATTGTGATTAAAGAGGCCTATTTGGAGCCCTCACTAAGTGAGGCTAAAGCGGGCGAGTACCTCCAGTTTGTCCGTAATGGCTACTTCATGGCCGACTCGGTTGACCACTCGCCTCAAAAGCTAGTTTTTAACCGTACCGTAACGCTAAGGGACTCTTGGAGTAAACAACAAAAGAGATAATTGACGGGGCCTCATTTATTGCTATACTGCACCTATGGCAAAGATATTTTTTGATGCCCACATGCATGCAATGAATTTGAGGCACCCCAACTTCGTCTCTTTCGTCGACTCCATTGTCGATAACTTAGGGGATTTTGTCACCAGTGGAGCCCTCTCCTCTGGCTATCTCCTCACCCCTGTCAACCGCACTCAGCAGGGGCTAATCACTTTGATGAATATGTTTAGCCTCTTTGAACTCTCCATTGAGGAGATCTTCACCCTCATCGATGATGATTTGACGGGGAAGTATAGGGAGAGGGAAAAATCTTTTAAGGGGAGAACCCCCTCCAACTCAACTTACCCCCCTGAGAGCTACTTTAGAGAGGGGAAGTTCCATTTTAGAGAGCTACAGTACGATAAATATGGACTAGTCCCCCTCGTGATGGACTTCTCGAGGGATTTGAAGGGGGAAGATAACCTCGCCTACTACACCAAGGAGCGCGAGATTAAGATTATCTCCTATCTAAATGATACAGTGCGCGGTATTGAGCGCTACGAAGAGGCTAACCGTGACAGCTTCTTAGAGTTCTACCCCCTCTTAGGGGTTAACCCCGCGGTTCACCCTCTCGCCTTTATCGTCGACCTCTTTGAAAAATACCTCTTCCCTCGCGGTCCCTTTAGAGGGATTAAGTTCTACCCCCCTTTAGGGACCGATGTGTGGCCTGAAGAGGAGCAAGAGCGGGAGAAGGTCAAATTTATCTACGCCTACTGTGTAGAGAACAACCTCCCAATTGTGACCCACTGTGACGACCAAGGTTTTAGGGGAGTGGCCCCCAAACTAGCCCAATACTACACCGAACCGCAAAGATGGGTCCCTGTATTAGAGCACTACCCCACCCTCAAAGTTGACTTAGCCCACTATGGACGCCAGTACAACCAATCCCCCTTAAAGGCCCGCTTTGAGCGCACTTTCACCGGTGACCCATGGTTTCTCCAGGTTATTGAACTGATAGAGCGCTACCCCAATGTCTATGCCGATGTCTCTTTTAGTGGCGTTGAACCCACCTTTTACAAAAACCTCCACCGTTATATCGAAACACTGGAGGACCAAAATTTAGCTGATAAAATTAGAGAGCGCACCCTCTTTGGAACCGACTTTACGGTCAATCTGGCTAAAGTTGAATCGTACCCCAACTACTTAAGAATCTTTGAAGAGAGCCCCTTTAGTGACACAGAAGTCGAGATGTTTGCCTCAACCAATGTGACTACCTTTTTAGGGCTTGGGTGAGATCCAGCAGCGCATCTTAAAGCGTTTGGTGGTGAATCCTTCGGGCATCAGTTGTAAACCAATCTCTTTAGTTTGGAGGTTCAGTGTCGTGTTGTCGGTGATAAACAAGAGGTGCCCCCCTTTATTGAGTAACTCTAGGCCACTGTTGTGGAGAGTACGGAAGTTGCCCCCTTTCCAGCTAGTAGTATCAATTACGATTAAATCGTACTTCCCTTTAGTCGTTAGGGCCTCTTCTAAGCCCAAATTAGAGCAGGGATACAAATCCCCTCTAAATCTATTTCTAGATAAATTCCTGATACAATATTGTCTTAACCCTTGATTATGTTCACTACTGACAACACTGTGTGCCCCTCCAGAGGCCCCACAAACGCTAAAGCCTCCCCCTCTAGCGCCAACGACGAGCACCCTCTTACCAAGAGACCCCACTAAGACCTCTCTCCTTAAAAGAGTCTCTGTCAGAGGGAGGATTGCATTGGGCCACCCCAGTTCAACTTGATAGGTGAGACCATGCTCTTTAACATCGATTGTTATCCCACTACCCTCTCCCGGAAAGAGGACTTTTTCAGGGGGAACATAGGCCATCGAGGAGGCCACAGCACCAATTTCATCCTTAAAAGAGGGGTCAATTCTCCCCCCTATTAGGAGGTAGGGGCCCCACAAGTCGACACTAATGGGCAGATCGCTCATGTTATAGTCGTATAGTCGCCCAATATTAGTGTCAGTATCGTTGAAAAACCCCCTCAGTTGGAGGAGATTTTGTTTAAGTAGTTTACCAAAGTCTTTTGCAATATAATTATCCACACCCTTATCCTATTTGCCTTTCAACCGCGAATTATATATGATAAAGTGACGAAAGGATAGAGAAGAGGTTGTAATGGAAGACGAAGCAAAAAAATTCATTGAAGAATTAGAAGAGCGCCACGGAGGCAAAGTTAAATACCGGACATTTAGCACTTGGTTTGCCACAAATCATGGGATTATAAGGGAGTTCGGTGTCTTTATTTACGAGATTAACGGAGTGTTCTACTACGAAGACTTTGAGCGTAAACCCTCTCTGTTTGGTTTCTCTATAAAGCCACGCAAAAAACAGGCCCCATTCGTTAAATTGGAAGGCTCTTTTACCCCCGACTCAGTTGCCTCAATTTCACGTGTAGTGAAGAGCCAAGCAGTCGCCTGTGCTGAGGGGTATCGCTCGCAAGAGTCTCTAGCCCCTGCCGGATCTCTGCAGAAGATTTTTAGTTCCCTAGTCAATCGAGTTGTCTTAAAAGATGGAACTACCTTTTTCTTAGAACTACTTAATCCTAAAGAGTTTGAACAGATTGTGAGGGAGGCGACCGGTGGGAGCGTTCAAAGCCTATGATATTCGCGGAGTCTATAATGAAGACTTCGATCAAGAGTTTGTCTACAAAGTGGGCTATTTTCTCCCTAAGCTCCTCAATACTTCAGTTATCGCAGTAGGGCGCGATGTGCGCCTTTCAAGTGATGAGATCTTTGAAGCTCTCTCTAGAGGGATTACCGACAGCGGCGCTGATGTTTGGAACATTGGCCTTGCCACCACCCCAATGGTCTACTTTGCCACCGTCCACCTCGATGTAGGGGGCTCGGTCCAAATCACAGCCAGCCACAACCCTGCGATCTATAATGGCCTTAAAATCTCCCGTCGAGGAGCTCTTCCTGTGGGTGAAGATAGTGGCCTTAAAGAGTTGGAAAAGATGGTCAACACCTTAGAGATTGAGGTGGCCACCAAGCGGGGTAAGATTGTTGAGAAAGAGCTCAAAGAGGCCTATATAGAGTTTCTACGCCCCTTTGTCCCTAACCTCGCCTCTCTTAAAGTTAGTATCGACTTGAGCAATGGGATGGCCAATTTAATCATTAAAGAGCTGCTAGGAGAGGAACACAACTACATCCTAGACCACTTTGATGGCACTTTCCCTATCCATGAACCTAACCCTCTCGATGAGAAGAACCTTGTCGATATTAAACGAGCAGTAATCGATAACAAGAGCGACATCGGAATCATCTTCGACGGCGACGCAGACCGGGTGATGTTTATTACTGAGAAGGGGGAATTTGTTCAGCCCGATTATATAACTGCCCTTATTGGGGAGTACTACCTTGAGAAAGAGAAGGGGGTAGTTCTCCAAGATATTAGGACGAGTCGCTCAACAACCCTCCGCCTTGAGCAATTAGGGGCTGAGGTGGTCACTTGGAAAGTGGGACACGCTTTTGCCAAGCTTAAATTGCGCGAAATAGGGGGGATCTTCGGGGGAGAGTTGGCGGGTCACTACTATTTTAGAGACTTCTTCCACTGCGATTCTGGGATGTTGGCGGCCCTCTTGGTGTTACAATCGATGGTCAAACTAAAAGATAAGGGGCAGAGCCTCTCCTCCTGGTTAAAAGAGTTGGTGGTCTACGCCAATAGTGGCGAAATAAACTTTAAACTCAACCAAAAAGATGAGGCGATGGAGATGCTTTACAAAACATATACCCAAAAGGAGCCCACAAAGGTGCTCGACTTTGATGGGTACCGCATCGAATTTCCCAACTGGTGGTTTAATGTTAGAAAATCGAACACTGAACCCTACTTACGCCTAGTGGTAGAGGCTGACAGTGAAACTCTTCTAAAAGAGAAAATAGAGCAACTAACAGCAATTATTAGAAGTTTTACTTAAGAGAGGTATAATCATGAAAGTCTTGCTATGCGGGGGGGCCGGCTACATAGGGACCCATGTCGCCCTAGAGTTTAAAAAACGGGGTGCTAAAGTTGGAATTTTAGACGACTTTTCGAGTGGTTTAAGGGAGAATGTTGATCCCTCTTCTGTTCTCTATGAAGGGTCAATTTTAGATGAAAAACTATTGGACCAAGTTCTTTCTAGTGGAGAGTGGGACTATGTTATCCATCTAGCAGCTTTTAAAGCAGCTGGAGAGTCGATGCTCAATCCCAGTAAATATGCCCACAACAATATTAGTGGATCGCTCCTCTTGATTGAGAAGTGTGTTACCCATGGGGTAAAAAACTTCATCCTCTCCTCTTCAGCAGCGGTTTATGGGGAGCCCTCTTACCTCCCTATCGATGAGAAACACCCCACTGAGCCCACCAACTACTACGGCTATACTAAACTAGCTATAGAGGAGAACTTGGCTTGGTTTGCCCGTCTCAAAGGGCTCAACTACGTCTCACTACGCTACTTCAATGCAGCCGGCTACGATATCGATGGTGAGAGGAGTGGGTTGGAATCGAATCCAGCTAACTTAATCCCTATCGTGATGGAGGTGGCTTGTGGAAAAAGAGAGTTGATAGAGATCTATGGAGACGACTACCCCACCCCTGATGGAACTGGGGTGCGCGACTATGTCCACGTTAATGACCTGGCCCTAGGTCATGCCTTAGCAGTCGACTACCTTGAAGCTGGTAACAAGCCGTTAGTTGTCAACTTAGGGAGCGAAAAAGGGCTTAGCGTGAGGGAGATTATAGATGGGGCTCGGCGTATTACCGGCAAGCCAATTCCAGAGAGAATTGTGGGGCGACGCCTTGGAGACCCTGCCAATCTAGTCGCCTCCTCAGCCTTAGCTCAAGAAGTGTTGGGGTGGAGTGCCAACCACAGTTCACTCGATACTATTATTGAGACCTCGTGGCGTGCTTATAAGGAGAATATGGGCTAATCTCTATTGACATGTTCTCCTTAATTGGATAAATTAGCGTGTGTTCAGGCGTTCCCCTGTAGCTCAGTCGGTAGAGCAGGTGGCTGTTAACCACCCTGTCGGCGGTTCAAGTCCGTCCGGGGGAGCTTAAGAGGTCAAGAGAAATCTTGACCTCTTCTTATTAGCAACGGAGGTTGTGATGAACTCTGGTAATGCTAAAAAGGTATTGGTATAATGAGATATGGGCTTTGTCCTTCGTTCGTGTGCGTTTTGCTATTCACACAATAACAGAGGCATTGCCCATTTTATATACCCTCTTAAATAGTCCTAATCATTTTCACACAGATTTTGTGCTAGAGCCGTTTATTTGCCTAGTAGCACCCAAACAGCAGAGTGTCCTTTACCATCACCTTGGCAGGGAGGAAAGCGTTTCCCCTTATCCATCTCTACAGTGCGCTCTGGGTGTTCACTACAGACGTAGGTCCCCGATTTCTCACAGGTTCGCCCAGTGCGAGTTGCAAGGTCCTCTTCTGTAATTTCCTCAGCCCTCTTTTTGTTCAAGAGTGGGCAACTTGTGTGGCGTAGCCAAACAAGGGCAATCAAAATCAAGATTACCACTAGAGAGATGATGTTTACAGCCACTTTTCTGCCAGGTATTACCAATATAATTATTAAAAGTAACACCAATGCAGCTGTGATAATTATAGATTTTTTCAACTCTTTATCCATCGAAAATGCCTCCTAAGGGGATGATTAAACTTTCGTTTCTTCAATAATAACAGAGATAGAGAGAAAAATCACTATCTGATAATGGTTCCATTAATTGAGACACAATTGAGGCCACCCTGATGGGTGGCCTCGCATAATCGGAAGATAATCAACTATTTCTTGTTGTGCTTCACCATGTAATCGGTCAAGACCTCATCAAGGCCTCTACCGTACATCACTACTGGGCGATCAAGCATTGTGTAGCCATCTCCACCAGCAGCCATGAAATCGTTTGTTGCCAAGGTGTACTTAGCCTTGGGATCAACGCTCTTACCGTTAATCAGGACGCGCTTAATGCGGTTTCCAGGCTCGCTGAAGCGGCTGTAAACAATCGACATGTTTGCGGTTTGTGGGAATCCACCATTGCTATCGGGCAATCGGGAATAACCCCACTCAAGAGCATCGTAGATATCTTGTCCACTCACTTCAACTACCACAAGGGTGTTGTTGAAGGGGAGAACTGTTATGATATCACCCCGAGTCACATCACCAACTGGGATTGAGGCACGGATTCCACCACCATTGGTGAAAGCCACATCTGCGCCAGACGCTTCGACCATTGCAGCAGCCACCATGTTACCAAGGTTAGTGGGTTTGGTCCTAACGTTCTCGCGCTCGCCATCCAATCTTACAGCAGTGTAAGCGACAACTTCGCTAGTCATCTTAGCTAAGATCTCTTTCTGTTGCTCAACGTAGGCAACAACTACAGGATCATCAGCAACTTCAGTTAGACCAACAGCTCTTGCCAAATCACTGGTAGAGGGGTCCATCACCTCGGAGGCTGGGATTAGGAGAGCAATCTCACCAACTGCCTTACCACCGCGGACTGAAATTTCAACTAGGCCAATGTTTTCCATGTATTCGCCAGTTTGAACAATTAGTGTATCACCGACCCTTAAGCCGTTCTCGAGGGTTGTGTGGCTGTGGCCATCAACAATCAGGTCGATTCCCTTGATGTTTTCAGCAATCATTTTGCTGGTAACACCGTAGGAACCATCCTCGTCGAGTCCAACGTGGGCTAGAAGAATTACATAATCGCTCTTAGCACGAACCTCATCAACTAAGGCTTGAGCCCCGTAGATTACCTCGTCGCTCATGAATGTGAGCCCTTGGACGTTCTTCGGGTGAGTCTTAGTCTCGGTATCGGGAGTCGTTGCTCCAATTACACCAACCACAAATCCATCATAGTAGTAGAGCTGGTAGGGTTGGAAAACCATATTCTTATTTTCGTCTAAGACGTTGGCAGAGAGTACCTTAATATTAGAGTACTGTTCGGCCAGCTTAGCAGCTTCAATTAGGCGCTCTTTGCCATAGTTGAAGTCGTGGTTTCCAGGAGCAACTGCGTCGTAACCAACCATGTCGAGGAGGACACCTGTGGTCTCACCATCAAAGATATTAGTTAACAGTGTTCCATGGCTCACGTCTCCAGCATCGAGCAAGAGGTTCTTGTTGGTGAGGGAGCGTCCAAGTTGTGCCAAGGTAGAGAGTTTAGCATAGCCAACTCCAGGACCAGCCTCGATTCTACCGTGGACGTCGTTGGTATGAACAACGTAGAGGTAGAAATCTTTTTCGTCCCCATCAGATTTAATAATGGCATCTTTAGGGTAAACCTTTGCAGCTACTTCAACAACAACAGGAGCTTCAACAACAGGAGCTTCAACAACAGGGGCCGCTACAACGGGAGCAGCAGGCTTTTTGGTCAAAGCAGCATACTCACTCTTAGCAGATGCTAGGTAGGCCCTGACAACTGCATCAGCGGGTACGTAGTCAATCCCTGCCCATTGAGCCAAAGCTGACTTCGAGGGGTTATCAACGTCGGTAG
>DUOJ01000066.1 GCA_012838895.1 Spirochaetales bacterium | reverse complement strand
TCATTAAAAGGCGTCGCTCGTTACCCACCTTTAGCGGGTCGATGTGTTCAAAGGAGCGGGGGTTCTTTCCAACTCCATCGATGTGCATCCCCCCCTTGTGGGCAAAGGCGCTCCGCCCCACATAGGGCTTGTCGTGGCTAATGGGGTTATTGGCAATCTCCGCCACCGAGTGGGCTATGAGGGTCAACTTGGAGAGCGACTCTTCAGGAATCACACTGAAGCCCATTTTGAGTTGCACTGTTGGGATAATCGAGGCTAAGAAGGCGTTTCCACACCTCTCTCCAAAGCCAGCGAGAGTCCCTTGGACCTGACGAGCCCCCTCTTCTACCGCCACAATAGAGTTGGCGTCGGCAAAAGAGATGTCGTTATGGGAGTGGATTCCTATCTCAATATTGGGAAAAGTCTCTACCACTACCCGCGTCGCTTCGCGGACAAAGGAGGGCAGCGATGCCCCACGGGTATCACAGAGGACGAGGGAGGCTGCGCCTGCCTCAGCTGCTGCATTTAAACACTCTAAGGCATAGGAGGGATTATCTTGGTAACCGTCGTAGAAGTGTTCAGCGTCGAAGTGGACCTCTTTGCCCTGTTCAACTAAATAGGCGATGGTTGAGCTGATCATCTTTAAGTTCTCTTTCAGAGTTGTGTTCAACACATCGGTCACTTGGAAGTCCCAACTTTTGCCAAAGATAGCTACCGCTGGGGTATTAGCAGTGAGGAGTGATCTAATATTGGCATCGTCTTGGGGTAAAATGTTACGTCTTCGCGTCGCACCAAAAGCTACCAAGCGCACCCTCTTGAGGGGCAAAGTGGCCACCTTCTCAAAGAACTCCAGATCTTTGGGGTTAGAACCGGGGTTGCCTGCCTCAACATAGTCAATTCCCAAGTCGTCCAAGAGAGAGACAATCTTCAGCTTATCTAAGACTGAAAAAGAGATCCCCTCCCCTTGGGCTCCGTCGCGAAGGGTTGAGTCGAATATTTTAACTTTTTCTCCCCTCGTTTTGACCATTTTTGTACTCCTTACTCACATCTTCCTTCACAGTCCCACTCACCTTCATATCGCGAGCTAACATCTCTTCCGAGAGTTGGGCCCACTCTACGTTCTCACTGTTGTTATCGCGGGCTTCAATCATCCGGTTAACAGCCGACAAGAGGCTCTGCAAAGAGGCTTCAATGACGTCGGTACTCACCCCCCTGCCCCGGTAGACTCCCCGGCTGTCGCTAATTTTAACGAGCACTTCCCCGAGGGCGTCGCGGTGTTCAGTGACCGCCCTAAGTTGGTAATCTTCCAAGACAAACGAGTAGTTAATAATCTTCTCAACCGCCTTGTAACAGGCGTAGACGGGGCCAGTAGCCATCTCGACCGATTGCATCTTGCGCCCCTCTCTCACGAGGGTGACACAGGCGGTGGCTGTCATATTGTTGCCACTGTTGACTACAAATTTGTCGAGCTCGTAGATCTTGGGGGCAGCATGGGTGCCACTCTCCATCAAAGCAATTAGGTCGCGGTCGCCAATCTCTTTCTTTTTATCAGCAAGGTTTTTGAAGTCTTGGAACAGCTTTTTACCCATCTCTTCATCTAAGAAGTAGCCTAAATCCTCCATCCGCTTGGTGAAGGCGTGTTGCCCTGAGTGTTTCCCCAAGACCATCTTAGTCTTCTTTAAACCAATCGACTCGGGGGTCATAATCTCGTAGGTTTGGGCGTGGGCCAATACTCCATGTTGGTGAATCCCCGACTCGTGGGCAAAGGCGTTGGCCCCTACTATCGCTTTGTTGGGGCTAATGGCTACCCCCGTGATGGAGGAGAGGAGACGGCTTGTCTTGTAGAGTTGGGTGGTGTCGAGGTTGTAGGTGTAATTTAAGAGGTCATTGCGGGTGCGCAGCGCCATCACCAACTCCTCAACGGCGGCATTTCCGGCCCTCTCCCCGATACCACACACGGCACACTCAACTTGTCGAGCTCCTGCTCGAACCCCTGCTAAAGAGTTGGCGACGGCCATCCCCAGGTCGTTGTGACAGTGGACCGAGATGATTGCTTTGTCGATATTGGGGACATTGTTCATTAAATGGTCGATTAGCGAGTAGTACTCTTCAGGCATAGTATAACCGACCGTATCGGGGATATTTATAATAGTGGCTCCCGCTTTAATCAC
>DUOJ01000065.1 GCA_012838895.1 Spirochaetales bacterium | reverse complement strand
TGAGCTCTATCAATTGCCTCTAAGAGGAGCTCTTCTGAGACCTGCTTAGCGCCCCCCTCAACCATCGTAATGCCGTCAACTGTTCCAGCAACGACGATTTCAAGTTGAGCCTCTCCCATTTGTTGAAAAGTGGGGTTGATAATAAACTCACCATCAAGATAGGCTACACGAACAGCAGCGGTAGGTCCGTTAAAGGGGATATCACTCACCACGACAGCCGCAGAGGCGGCAATCATAGCGATAATATCGGGTGGGTTGACCATATCACTACTTAAGACGGTAGGGATAATTTGAATTTCACGACCAAATGCTTTATCAAAGAGGGGACGCATAGGACGGTCGATAAGACGAGAAACTAAGATCTCCTTATCTTTGGGTCGCCCTTCCCTCTTCAAGAATCCTCCGGGGATTTTCCCGGCAGCGTAGTACTTCTCATTATATTCGACTTGGAGTGGAACATAATCGAGTGGAGTATCGGGGGCTTCTCCGCTACAAACTGTAGCTAAAACAGCACTCCCCTCATAATAGGCATAGATTGCCCCATTGGCTTGTCTTGCCATTTTTCCAGTTTCGAGGACAAGTTCTCCATCCCCGATCTTCATTTTTACAGATTTTACCATAATTTCCTTTCTTCTTTCTCTATTTACTAAATGAAAACAGCCTCAATACCCCTTATCAGAGGCAGAGGCTGACTCTCTTGTTTTGAGTTGAGATTATTTCCTCAACCCTAATTTTTGGATTAACTCACGGTAGTGGTCAATATCATTCTCCCGCACATAGCGCAGGAGGCGTCGGCGTTGACCAACCATCTTTAGCAATCCCCTGCGGCTAGCGTGGTCCCCGGGGAATTCCTTAAAGTGGTCTTGCAAATCTCTGATCCTTGCAGTTAATAGAGCAATCTGCACATCAGCAGAGCCTGTGTTTTGAGCATTGCCTCCAAATTCTTCAACAATTTGACTCTTCATCTCTTTCGTCAACATCGTCAATAAACTCCTTTACAAATTCTAAATAATCGTAGGTGATTGAACTCTCAACGTTGAACTCTCCGGCCAGATTCAAAGAATCGGGAGTGAGATGGGCAATCACTTCTAGAGTAGACCCATCAGAAAGGTTCAACTTCGTCTGATACACTCCTGGTGGCGGCAGTAGTTGTACAGCATCTTCAATCACAAAAGACAGGGACGATCCGGTTATCTTGAGAGGTATTTGGCCCAAGTCTACCGCATAATACCTGCCGAGTAGAGTCTCCACCTGAGAGACTTTACCCTGAGTGAGAAGTTCACGCACCAAGGTAGTACTATTTACCCTCCCATCGTCGAGACGATAAGTGGCAGGAACAATCAGTTTAGCTTCATGTGAGCAGCGTTTAACAAGAGCTTTCAGCTCCTTAACAGAGGTGTCAGCTTTATATCCACAGTGGAAATCTTCGCCGACGACAACTGCTCTTACACTAAACATTGTGCAACAACGTGCGACAAACTCCTCTCCGGATAGTTTACTGAATTCAGGAGAAAAGTCAATCACAACGAGGTAATCGACCCCTAGGGAGGCTAAATAGCGGGTCATTTGACGCTCACTCATGAGGGGTTTCGAGAAGAGGTAGCGCCCTGTCAGAGCTTTAGGGTTTTGACTAAAGGTGATAACGACACTCTTAAGCCCCTCTGCCGAGGCGAGAGCGACAGTTTCTTTCAAAACCCTTTGGTGTCCGGTATGAAAACCGTCGTAGACTCCGATGGTGAGGACCGCCTCCGTATTGGAGAATTGGTGAGATTCAACTAGTTTGTCAAAGTCGTAAATTTTCACACTTCATCCCCCAAGAAGGCCCAATATCCAACAATCTCCCCCATTGGATCAACCTTAGCAATGGCTAGAAGGGTGTCATTACTATCGACAACGAGAGCTTTATCATCTTCAGCTTTGAGGTCAACTCTTAAGTAGCCCATCTTTGGGGGAATGTTGCCGTAAGAGATGGCTCTTCTCCCCTCTTCATTAACTACAATTGTCCCAAAGTTGCCCAGTCTTAATAGGCGCTCGCGGCTAACGCTAATACTTTGAGAGCAGAGAGAGGGGGCGCTAGTCGCCTCATCTAAGTTGTAGGGTCCTATCGAAACTCTCACTAAGTTAGTGAGATGGGCTCTACTGTTAACTTCAAGGGCAATATCTCGGGCTAGAGAGCGGATGTAGGTCCCTTTGGAGCAGTGAACTTTGAGTTTTAGATAAGGGGGGTCCCAACTAAGGAGATCAGAGGAGTAGACCTCCACTTCGCGGGGAGGGATCTCAAATTCAAGCCCCCCCCTGGCTAAGCGGTGGGCCCGCTCTCCCTCTACATGGAGGGCAGAATAGAGGGGTGGTATTTGCATAAAGGGGCCTGTAAACTTCTTTATTGCCCCCTCTATTTGTAAAAGATTAGGAATTGGCCCTTCTGCAATCACCTCCCCTTCAGGGTCTAAGGTGTCGGTCTCCTGGCCAAACTTGATAGTCGCTATATAGCTCTTATCTAAAGGGGTAATAAGGGGGTTAAGTTTGGTAAAAGGGCCCGTTAAAATAACTAAGAGACCTTCGGCAAATTTATCAAGAGTACCGGTGTGGCCAACTTTTTTGTAGACGTTCTTAACCTCTTCTAGGGCTTTAAATGAGGTGACCCCAGGAGGTTTATTTAAAAGTATAAGTGCTGCCCTACCCTTCATCTTCAACTTTTATTTTCTCCAACAGTTTTTCAACACGCTGACTCTCCATAAAGAGGGTATCAACTTTGAAGGTTAGTCGGGGGGTATTTCGCGTCTGCAGTAGCTGGCTTAAGCGTTGTTGGATAAAACCTGCGGCACTCTGCAGTGCAGCTACGGAGAGCTCCAGTTTTGCCTCCTCTTCATAGGAGGCGACTAGGAGAGTTGCATAGGCTTTATCTTTGGAGAGTCGCACATCACTCACTGCCACTCTTTGGTCTAGAGCAGGGTTTTTAATCGCTTGGGTGACAATCATCGTATTGACAATCTCTTTGATACGTCGCTCCAATCTTTGGTGTACAAAATTGCCCATTTTAACCCAACTTCTTAGCTATTTCGATCACCTCAATAACCTCTAAAAGGTCGCCATTGCGTAGGTCGTGGTAGTTCTCGATTCCGATACCACACTCGTACCCTTCAACAACCTCACGAGCATCATCTTTGAAGCGTTTCAAGCTTGAGATTTTACCAGAGTAAATCTTAACATCGTCACGGTAGACGTTGACCAAAGCATTACGTTTGACTTTACCTTTGGTGACATAACAACCGGCAATAACACCAATTTTGGGCACCTTAAAGGTCTCTCTAACTTCAACTTCACCAATAGTTTGTTCCCGTTTCTCGGGGGCTAACATCCCCTCCATGGCACTTCTAATATCATCAACGGCGTCGTAGATGATGTTGTATTTCCTAATCTCAATCTTCTCTTGCTCAGAGAGGAGTTGTGCCCTAGGGGTAGGCCGTACGTTAAAGCCGAGAACAAGGGCATTCGAAGCAATGGCCAAGTTGATATCATCTTCAATAATTGCTCCGGCAGAGGCGCGAATAACATTGAGGTGAATCTCATTAGTTGAGAGCTCTTCGAGGGCATTTTGGACCGCTTCAACTGAACCTTGTACATCGCCTTTAATTATGACGTTTAGTTCATCAATTGAGCCATCTTCAATCGTTTCGTAGATATTCTCTAAGGTCACCTTCTTCACATTTTTAGCTTGTCCGAGGCGCTCTAACTCTTGCCGTTTAGCCCCCACTTGACGCGCTTGTTTCTCATTCTCGGTTACTTGGAAGGGGTCGCCGGCACCGGGGATATCGCTCATCCCAATAATTTCAACGGGGGTGGCTGGACCAGCCTCTTCGATACGGTTCCCCTTATCGTCGTTCATGGCACGCACTTTACCGGGGTAGATACCCGCTACAAAGTTATCACCTTGGCGTAAGGTTCCCCGTTCAATAATAATTGAGGCGACAATTCCTCGACCTTGGTCAATTCTTGACTCAAGAACTTTTCCTTCAGCTCTAACGTCGGGGTTAGCTGTAAGCTCTAACATCTCAGCTTGGAGGAGGATGGTATCGAGCAGGTTCTCAATACCAATCTTCTTTAAGGCAGATATCTCACAAAAGAGGGTATCTCCCCCCCACTCCTCTGGCATGAGACCATGGTCTGAGAGTTGTTGTTTAACCCGGTCTAAATTAGCTTCAGGGAGGTCAATCTTATTGATAGCTACAATAATTGGGACTTTAGCAGCCCTTGCGTGGTCGATTGCCTCTAAGGTTTGGACTTTAACGCCATCGTTGGCTGCCACCACTAAGACTACTATATCGGTAACTTGGGCTCCTCGAGCTCGCATAAGGGTAAAGGCAGCGTGTCCGGGGGTATCGAGGAAGACAACTTCCCCCTTACCTGGAAGGCTCACCTTGTAGGCCCCAATATGTTGGGTAATTCCCCCAAATTCATCGCTTACCACGTCGGTGGAGCGGATAGCGTCGAGTAGTTTAGTCTTTCCGTGATCAACGTGTCCCATAATCGTCACAATCGGGGCGCGCGGGAGTAGGTCACCCGCTTTATCGACTTCGGTGGCAATTAAGGTCTCATCGTAGAGGGAGACAATATTAACTTCACAATCGTATTCACTAGCAATCAAGGTGGCCACATCGGAATCAATCTGCTGGTTAATAGTGACCATCATCCCCATCTTTAGGAGCCTCCCAATAATTTCAGAGGCCTTGAGGTTCATCTTCTTCGCCAAATCAGAGACGGTGATTACCTCCATAATGTCAATCTTCTTAGGGACAGGGTTGGCTTTGTGGCTATCTTTACGTTTAATCTGGAACTCACGCTCCACTACCCTTTCGGGTCGCTTAAACTCTTTCTTCTTACGATAAACTTTCTTAGAGGTCTTTTGGGCAACCCCTTCCATCCCACTTTGGGGGGGAGGTGTTCCGCCACCACCAGCTCGCGGTGGTCGGCTTTGGCTTTGGAATGGGGGTCTAGCCCCCTTTGCCCCTGTAGCGGGAGGGGCGCTACTTCGCCGTTGTTGTCCACCAACAGTCCCTCTAGGTTGAGTTGGTCGACGACTCTGCTCTTTAGCAGCGGCTTGAGCTTGGTTGTTACGGCGCCAGATAGCGTGATCTTCAGCACTCTGACCTTGTCCTGGAACTGGTGGTAAGTTCTTAGGGGCACGCACTACTACATTGGGGATAGTTGGTTCAATTTGAGGTTCTGCCTTCTTGATAGGTGTCTCAGGCTTGCTAACTTCAATCGGCTTCTCTACGGGCGGTGCTTTGGCGGGCTGAGGCACCTCCTCCACCGGCTTTTCAACTACTTTTGGTTGAGGTCTAACTTTAACAACCCTTTTTTTAACCACAACAACTCTTTTCTTTTCACTAGGTCGCTGTGTCTCCTCCTCTTCTACTTTAGGAGGATCAACATTTAGAGGCCTGTTTTTTATCAAAGTTGTTTTTGGTTTTTTATCATCTTCCGCCATATTATCTCTCAATTACTCCTCATCTTCTTCTTCAACTTCCTCAAAGCTTAAACCAACTCCACAGTTTGGGCAACTTGTCATATCACTCGTTAAGACAAAATTACACTCAGGGCAGAGAAATTGTTCCTCATCCACCTCATTTGTCTCCTCTTCAACGATATCGACATAATCACCCAACACTTGGTGTATCTTATCGAGGTCAGCTTCTGTAATATTTTGAAGCTCACTAATCTCTTCATCACTTAAGTTCACAAACTCTTCAACGGTATAGATGTCGTGGAAATGCAACCTCTCTATTAGCTCACTTGGAATTTCGCTAATATCGGAGAGCATCATCTCATCATCTTCGTCCCAAACCTCATCAACCACCTCAGCATCCCCAAAGAGGGCATCAACTGCCTCTTTAGTCTCGAGGTCGAGGTCCATTTCACGGTACTGGTCAAGGGTCTTAACATCTATAATCCAGTCGGCCAATTTATTGGCGAGGCGGACGTTAATCCCCTGCTTGCCAATGGCTAATGAGAGTTGTGAGTCGTCAACAACGGCCACAGCACTCCGTTTAGCCTCATCAAGGATAATAACCCTCTTAACCTCAGCTGGTGAGAGGCAGTTTTTAATGTACTCAATTGGGTTGGGGTCGTAACGGAGAACGTCAATCCGCTCCCCTTCCATCTCCCGCATGATAGTTTGAATCCTAATCCCTTTTAGACCAACACACGCTCCAACCGGGTCCAAATCAGCTCGGTGGGAGTAGACCGCCACTTTGGTGCGATAGCCAGGCTCACGCACAATCTTGTGGATTTCGATTGAGTGGTCGTAGATTTCAGGAATTTCGAGTTCAAAGAGTTTACGTACAAATTCGGTGTGGGTGCGTGAAAGGAAGACTTTCAGCTGCCCATGTTCGGGTTTTTCAACTTGGTAGACGTAACACTTAATCTTATCGTTCTTCCGGTACGATTCACGGGGGGATTGGTACTGCTTTAAAAGCCGCCCTTCAACCTTCCCTAAATCGATAATCATATCGCCGTTTAATTCATACTGGAAATAACCAATTATTAACTCCCCCTCCTTAGTCTTAAACTCAGAATAGAGGGTATCTTTTTGAATCTCTCTCAGGTCTTGCCGAGCTTTTTGTTTAGCTGTCTGGACCGAAATACGGTCAAAAGTTTTGGGGTCAATCGGAATTAAGATCTCATCCCCAATTTCACTCTCTTGATGGAGCTCTCGTGCATCAGAGAGGGGAATCTCACTCACCTCTTCGTAGTAGTTGTCATCATCAACGACTACTTTACGGGCATAGAGGTTTACATTGTCACGCTCTTCATTAAACTCAACAACTGCGTTGTCGTTCGTTCCAAACTTTCTCTTATAGGCCGCCATGAGCAACCCTCTAATTGTTTCGAGGACCAACTCTTCGCTAATTCCACGCTCACTAATAAGAGAGCGAATGGCATCTCCTAAATCATTGGACATTATTCATATCCTCCCATGCGTATGCTAATTTCGCTTTTTGTATCGCACTATGCGGTATTTTATAGTTTTCCATAACTTCTTTCTTGTCTCCAATCCTAGCATTAGTGGGAGTCACCTCAGCGCTACCTGCCCCCTCTATTATCCCCTCAACCCACTCAGATATACGGTTGTCTAAGACTCTACACCGACTCCCTTCAAAAAGGGTAAATTCATAGAGGTCGCGAAAGTTGCGCTGTAAACCGGGAGTTGAGACCTCGAGGGAGATATCACGGTTATCCTCTAAGATAGAGAGTCGAGGGAGAATTAGGCGGTGGGCCTTACTACACTCATCAACCCCCACTGTGTGCCCCTTGTTGGTAATAGTTACCACAATATTGACCCCATCACGTTGAACCCCTCGTCTGACATCAACGACAACTAGTCCAATCGGTTTAAGGAGGGCAGTGAGTTCAATAAAAAGTTTGTTTTGGCCAATTTTGTTTTCCAACCTAACTCCATAAAAAAGGGACCGGCAACTGCGATCCCCAAAAAAATCTACTCTTACTATCTGAACAGTAGTCTATTTGACTATTGTTGTCAATGCGCCCTATTGTAACTCTTCCACTATCCCCTTCAACTCTTCAACTAAGTTGAGGGCTTGAAGGGGGGTCGACTCTTCGGTTGAAAAATTGTTAAGACGGGCAATGAGTTGCTCTGCTAAGGGGTTGGAAGGTGTTTCAAAGAGGTCGGTGAAGAGGTCTAGTTGACCTTGGTTACCGTTAAAGGTGTAGTCAGCGAAGTGGTGTTTCTGAAAAAGGGCGGCCCGCTTAATCACATCGGTAGGAATCCCTGCCATCTTGGCCACATGGAGACCATATGAGCTGTCGGCAACCCCCTCTTTGACCCGCTTTAAGAAGACAATTTTGCGATTAGTTTCAGCTACAGCTAGGGTGAGGAGTTGAATGTTGGAGGTGTCGAGCATAGTTAGTTCGTGGTAGTGGGTAGCAAAAAGGGTCTTCACCCCCTTCTCGATGAGCGACTCCATAATCGCATAGGCGAGTGACATCCCATCTTGAGTGCTGGTCCCCCGTCCAATCTCATCCATAATCGCCAACGAGCGTTTCGTAGCTGTTTGGAGGATAAAGGCAGTCTCTTGCATCTCTATTAGGAAGGTTGACTCTCCCCGAGCAATATTGTCACTTGAGCCCACTCGACAAAAGAGTTTGTCGATGAGTCCAATTTTAGCCCGCGTAGCTGGTACATAGGCTCCTAAATGTCCCATCAAAACTATTAGGGCGTTTTGGCGCAAGAAGGTCGATTTCCCGGCCATGTTAGGGCCTGTTATGAGGCAGAAGCGCTCCCCATCCTCCCCTATTTTAAGGGGGTTAGCTACAAATTTACCGAGTGGTAGAAATTGTTCAACTACCGGGTGGCGCCCCTCCTCTATCTCTAAGAAGTCACCCTCAACCATCTCTGGTTTAGTGTAGTTGAAGAGGTGGGCCCCATGGGCAAAGGATTGGAGAACATCGAGGGTATTAAAGAGCTCGCCCATCGCCAAGAGAGGCGCGGTAAAGGTGGCTGTGAGGGTGAGAACCTCTTCAAAGAGGCTCCTCTCTAGGGTATCACACAACTCACTGGCACTATTAATCTCCCCCTCAAGGGCAACGAGCTCTTCGGTTGTGTAGCGCTCGGCATTGACTAGGGTTTGTTTACGGTAGAACCATTGGGGTACTTTAGAGGTGTGGGTCTTGGGAATTTCAAGGTAGTAACCAATAATTTTGTTGTCGCCCAATTTTATGGTAGGAATTGAATTCTCATCTTTGAGCCTCTCAACATACTCTTCGAGTTTAGAACTCCCCTCTAGAGTGAGGCTTCTGAGGCGATCAAGTTCTCCATTGTACCCTTTTTTAATCACCTTCCCAGGGGTATAAAGGCCACTCACCTCCTCTTTCAAAGCCGCTTTTATCTTCTCTTCAAGTTCAGCGAGTGCTCTCCTCTCCTCTTCTTTAAGATAACCTTTAATGAACTTTAAATAGGTCTCACTGTGCTCTTCCTGCAACTCCCTTAAAATGGAGATGGAAATAGCAATTGCCATCAAGTCTTGAGGGGTCGCTCGTCGCATTGCCACTCTCGAAGAGAGGCGACTCACATCGCGACTTTTAGATAAGAGAGAGCGGATTCTGGAGCGCTCACTAGGATTGTCTAAGAACCAAGTGACCCACCCTTGGCGCTCTAATATCTCCTCAAGACGCGATAAAGGGGTCGCAATCCACCTGTTTAAGAGGCGTGCTCCCCCACTGGAGACCGTCTGGTTGATAGCGCTAAAGAGGGTCCCTTTAGTGCTGTTATCGTGGAGGTTACGCACCAACTCTAAGTTGCGCCTAGTTGCCTCATCGATTAAGAGGTAGCGCCCCCTCTCCACCTTTTCAAAAGTTGTTATTTGGCTTAATGAGCTTTGCGAGCTCTCTTGCAGGTAGTATAAGAGGGCCCCTCCGGCAGAGAGTTCACCATCCCCCTCTTGAAAACCAAACTGTTTAAGGGAGTGGGTCTCAAGGTGGCTCCTGAGGCGATTAAATCCCTCTTTAATTGAGAAGTACCAGAGGGGAAGACGGGTCACCATTGTGTTGAGATTATCGATAAGGGCTCTAAAGGTGGTGTCGTTGAAGTAGTTCTCCTCATTGACTAAAATCTCGCGTGGATGGAGCTCTTCAATGAGGGCCCTGAGAGAATCAAAGCGCGTTTCCCGTGGTAAAAGTTGAAGGCGAAAGAGACCACTGGAGAGTTCACTATAGGCGATAGCAACCCCCTCCTTAAGGAGAGAGATGGAGAGGAGATAGTTGTTGCTAAGGGAGTCTAGAAACTCATCCTCAACGACTGTCCCTGGGGTAATAATTTGGACAATTTCCCGTTTGGCTATTGTTTTACCACCCGTGGGCATCTCAGTTTGCTCACAAATAGCCACCTTCTGCCCAGCATCTAAAAGGCGCTTAATATAGTTGGTGGCGGCGTGGTAAGGGATTCCACACATTGGCATCCCATTACGTGCTGTTAAGGTTAAATTGAGGATACTTGAGGCGATCTTGGCATCCTCTAAAAACATTTCGTAGAAGTCGCCGAGACGGAAAAAGAGTATCTCATCTTGAAGGTTCTCTTTCAAGGCGAGGTACTGTGCCATCATCGGCGTTAGCTTCGTCTCATCCATCGCTTCCTACTCAATAAATCGAAGTGGTAATTGCCAATACTAGCTTCAGACCACTATTGTCTTGGGAAGTTTTAAAGATTGACCCCTCTTCCCAAGTAAATTCCCCACCCCGTTCGATATGGGCGTTCTTAACTAAATAGAGCCCCAAGGGGAACCCTGGAATTTTTAGGTGGATACCAGCTCCTATTGAGAAGTACCAATTGAGTGGATCACTTCCTAGTGCAGAGAGGTCGTTTAAGACCCCGGTGGCGCTAGCAAAGATATCACCCCACAAGATATTCTCAGCAATTTGGATACTAAACTCAATCGATGAATCCCATAAGAACTCGTAGTAGAATTTGGGGCTAATTCCCCGGGCAATTGTCATCCCATCGATATAGAGGTACTCATACTTAGAGGCGCTAATTCCTTTAATCCAATCCCCGGTGAGGTTGTAGTCTTGGGAGTAGTACTGGTTAAACATAAAGGAGAGGGTGGTGTTAAAAGAGACAACACCCGGCGTTGGCTTTTCACCCGGGATCTCAAAGATCTTCAAGAAGGCTGAAGCACTCGTCGATGAGCGCATGTAGTTGGAAAGCCCCCCTAAAACACCGCCAGCATAGATTAAGTTTTGGCTTATAACATACCCACTAGTGGGGGCTTGGATATAATCGCGTCCATCCCAAGAGAGGGAGATTCCAAGGCGGTTGGAGAATTGCCAAGCATCTCCATACTTCTCAATCAGGTAGTCGTAGGGGACAAAAGCATCTCTGTCGTAGATTGCCCGGTTGAGGGTCAATGTGGGACCAAGCGAGAATGAGAGTCGCCCCGGTTTAAAGAGGAAAGTGTAACCGGTGGTGTACCCTAAAGAGAACTTAAAGGCGTCGTAGGGCATCAAATACTCTGAATTGGGGGTTGGGGCTGAGGCTTCAATCCACTCTTGGTAGCTAGTGTATGGATAGGGATAGGCCTCATTGCCCCTTAATTCGGTGGTGGATGAGCCATCGCCTAAGACTAGACCGTTTTTGTAACTGTTGTGGAGGAAAGAGAGGACGACTGAGTTGCTCCACCGCTTATCTTTAACCCATGAATCTTTGAAAGCGACATTGACCGATTGAGAGTCGGGGGAGAGCTCAGTAGAGATCTCTAAGTTACGCCCGGTCCCTCCCAAGTTGGTATCACTCCAAGAGAGGAAGCCGCTAACTGGGAAGCCCTCCACGTTTCCGCCAAAGGTGGCACCAAATCCAATATTCATCTGATTCCCTTCGGTAACATCGTAGGTGACAACTAACGAGTTCTCCTTTGTACCGTAGCTCAGGGAGGGGACTACATCGGTCAAGAGCCCCGTATTAAAGAGGTTTTGGGCACTGCGCACATATTTATCTTTGCTGAAAATATCGCCAGCATTTAAAATTAGCTCCCGCTCAAGTACATAGGGTTTAGTCTTAGTCATCCCCCGCACCAGAACCTCTTCGACAACCGCTTGAGAGCGCTCGGTGATATAGACAGTGTAGGCAATTTTCTTCTCTTCAAGGTTGCGTTTATCTTGAAGGTCGATTGTATTCTCGACATACCCTTCGTTCCAATAGAGGTCGGCTATTTTACCAATTTCAACTTGTACTTTAGAGATATCGAGGATTGACCCCTCTTTGAGGGTGAGGAGGGCGTTAATTGTCGCGTCATCGTAGATAGTGTTACCTTCAACGGTGATACCCCCAAATAACCACTGCTCCCCCTCTTCGATTACGAAGGTGAGCCTAATCTTCTTCTGGTTAGCCCCCTCTTCACTGATCTCTTCCTGTTTCACCTCCAATATTTTAGCATCGACATAACCGTTCTTTTGATAGGTGACTTGGAGAGCTTGGGTGTCAATTGAGATATTAGAGGCTTGGTAGTTCCCTGAGTTGAAAAGGGATTGTACTTTAGTCGTGAGCTCTTTCTTAAGAACGCGATCGGAGAGTTTAGCATTCCCCTCAAAGGCTATTTCGCTCACCTTAACTTGGCGCTCTTCAATGATGGTGAAATTGAGGTCAAGGAGATTGGTATTTTCCTCTATAACGTAGGAGGATTCAATTTTAGCATCGGCATAGCCCCGCTCAAGGTAGAGCCCCTTGAGGCTCTCTTTATCACTATTTATCTGGTTAATAGAGATGAACTCTTTGGGAGAAATAGTGATACGGTCTAGGAGAGTTTTATTTTTTATACCGGCGTTGCCACTAAAGTTGATTGAGCGCACTACGGGCAGCTCGGTGAAGGAGAACTCAATATAGAGGTCGTTGTTATTGACCCCTCCCCTCTGGGCTTCCCCCTCAAAAACACTAAAGTTACCTAAATCGTTGAGGACCTTCTCAATTTCGCGGTAGACCTCTTGTGAGAAGACTTTTCCAATATAGGGGTAGAGTAGATCGGCAATCTTCTCCTCAGAGACGTTGATTAATCCCTTATAGGTAAATCCCCTAATTGGTTTATTTATATACCACTGGTACTCTTGGATTGAGAAGGTGACTTCAATCTCCTCTCCCCCCTTAATAGTGGCGTAGTTAGCCATCACATCGACGCGGTCGTACCCTTTAGAGCGGTAGAGTTGCTTAATATTGGCAACCGATTGCTCTAAGGCTGAAGAGTCAAAAGGTTTACCAAGATTGAGAGCAACTGTTTGGGACAACTCACTACTAGTGGCAATCTTGTTGCCTTGGAACTTAAGGGAAGCGAGTGGTTTCAATTCGACAAATTCGATAAATAGGGTGAGGCTATCAGAGGAGCCTTCATAGCGGGCGGGGATAATCTCAACTTCCAAAAAGAGATTGAGTGACAACAATTTTTTTTGGAGTGCATCGATTTCAGATTGTCTATAAGGGGTGTTTATATAAGGCACTGTTAAAGTTTCAAGAAGAGCCTCATCAACATTTACTAAATCTATATAGACGAACTGAGCAATCGGTTTATTCTCCCACCAGGGGGCCAATGAAGTATCATCGGCAGCTGGCAGGGTAAAAATGGCAACAAATAGAACGACAAAAATAATCAATTTCCGCTGCATGTAAACTCCTTTTAGAAATCGAAGCGCTTCGTTACACTAAAACCCATAGTATCGAATAAATCGAAAACCGACAACTCTTCTGGTTGGGTGAAAACACTAAAAGTTGCTAAGGGGGTTGTCCACTCTAAAGAGACCTCAGTCTCCAGCTTTAAGTCACCTCCTAGGAAAGAACTACCCTTCCCTCTTGGGTCACGTCTAAAGTGGAGCATTCCCTGAAAATAGAGCTCTTCGCTGATGTATTTACCGATAAACATGGTGGTGTTATCGAGGTAGCGTGCCAGTGGGGTTACCGAGGTGTCCCCTATTAGGCCAGGGAGGGCATCGTAGATAATATTAGCCAATAAATTGGTGCGGATAGTGAATACATCGAGCCCTAGGAAATTGCGAATAACGGAGGAGAAGCCGAGAGAAATAGTCGTATTTTGGAGGAGCCCAAGGCGTGAGACAACATCGGTCGCGGCTGAAGCGAGAGCCACTACCGAAGAGAAGCCACTGTCGCTACCACTTCCCCCTGTCACAATATTTTGCCCAAGGAGCTCTAAAATCTCATTGGTCGATTTTAAGGGGATAGATTCAAAACGGGGTTCAAGGGCCGATAGAGGAGAATCTTGAAGAATAAGATAGATGTCTACACGGTTTCCCTCAAAGTCAAACTCCCTGAGGCGTGCCCTTAAGTTTAGGGCTGGGGTTGCATCACCGGTAAGCTCTGTAAGACCTGACGAGAACTTGAGGGCCCCTTCGGTAACGTAAAAGTTCTTCTGAACATAGTAGATCTCTCCACTTCTAAAAGCTAAGTCCCCCCCAATAGTTGTTGTCATTTGAGGTGCAACAATACTTAAATCAATCTTCTGGTTCTCGGCAAAAGTGGCCCTTAAAATAGGAGAGTCGAAGTTGGGGTAGATGAGAGAGACGTTCTTACCAGTTGATATCGACATATCTATACTGGTTCTAGTCTTCTCTGTGAGCCAACTGGGGAGAGGGGGAATCCCAAAGGAGATCACCCCATCGGTGAGGTAAATATCGCCTAAAAGGGTCTCCTCATCTAGGTTCCCCTCAATAATAAAAGTACCCGAGACATTGGTCTCAACGTTGAGATTGAGGTTAACGAGGGGGAGCCACAAAGCGATTGGTTCAATTAGGTCAGAGATTTGGATACGGTAATACTCCAAACTCCAATTCTTGAGAGCCGCCTCCATCTCGATTAACCCTCTCGAGCGACGTCCGCCACTGTTAATTGTCGACACCGTTGAGGCGGCAACTGTCCCTAACTGTTCACTGATTGTTACCACCGGATTCTTCAATGAGAAAACTTCTTGAGGTGTCCAAAAGGTGGTTAAATCGAGATAGTCCCCCGTTAGGGTTCCAAAAAATTCTGGGTTCCCTATAGGTCCTTCAATCCATAGGGAGCCATTAAGCTTACCCGAGATAAAGTCGATAATAGGCTCTTCCATAATTGCGTTTATATGGTGCAAATCGATTTCAATGTAGGGGACCTCTACTGAAATATCTCGGGGACCAATGGTACCTCGCATCTCGATTGGAATGGGAAAACCTTCACTTGCTGATAACTCAAATGAGTTGTCGATGAGGGAGAAATACCCCTTTAATGTCCCTCCCATAAAGGGGGTAATTCTAATTATATTATTGTCGTAAGTGAGGTGGTGCATCCCATCATCCCAACCAATTTGCCCCATAATAGAGGTGTCATAATGGCTTATAATTAAAGGACTCTCGAGCGTTGCGACCTTAGGTAACTCTTTTAACCACCCTATAAAATTGTCTTGAGGAGGTAAGGCAAAGGCTAAGTTGAGTGAAGTGCGGGTTGTGGCATCCCTCCATTTGATTGGCGATAAAAGGCTAAAATTTAGGTCAACAGAGGCACTTTTAGCAAAGGGGAAGAGAGCTTTGGGCAATTCCACCACGATGTTCCCATGCGCGTAGCGTCCCTCCTCTAAGACAAGTTTGTCACGCTCCAGGCGCCCCGATAATTCTCCATGCTGTCCCCCAGAGCGGTCACTAAAATCTAACTTTAGGTCGCCAACGATTACATCACTAAAATTGGTCTCGCCTAAAAGGGTTGCGTTTATAAAAAGTGGTTGCTCAATAAGGTTTAAATGGCTCAAGGGGAACTCTTTAACCTCTGCATATATAATAAGGGCACTCTCTTCACTATTCGGGAAAAGGGTTAAAAAGATCCCCTCTCCCCCCTCCCCCTCAAGCGATAAGTCGAATGAAAGTTTGTTTAATTCATTAGAGAAGATGGGATTATAATTCAAAGAGAGCTCTCCATTGTAGCTTCCATACGGGTCTTTATAGGAGAGTGCTTTAAAACGCAACTCGTTGTTGTCGGCCTCAAGGTCGCTGTGGAATTTCCAGGGCTCCCCCCCTCGCCAAGAGAGATTATTGAGCTCTAAAGCCTCCCCCTCAATTAGGAGGATGTTGTTAGTTAAGGCATAATTGCCTCTTAAGTGGCCAGAAAGGTTCCCCTCACCCTGCAAGAAACCCTCCTTTAGAGGGGGGAGAGGAAAGTTATCGGCCGTTAAGGCGAAGAGGAGGTGTCCCACCTCGTCTCCCGAGAGGAGGGAGAGGTCCATCCCATTACTCTCTAAAAGGAGCGAAGCCTCTTTAAGGTTACCAGTGAGAAGATATGGATAGGTGATTAGGGGAAGCTCTAGGTCACCACTACTCTTAAGGCGACCTTCAGCATCCCAACTCACCTCCCCTAATACTTTGATATCGCCAACAGTGGGGAGGGCGAGGTCGTAACCGTAGAGGTGTTCCTCTAGACGCCTAAAATTGGCCCCAATTAAGATATCACCCGACTCTACGCTACTTAAGGTTAAATTCCCTTCAGGGAAGAGGTGCTCTAAGTTGAAGGTTCCACCATAGGCGAGACGGACAGATTCAGTGGCTAAAGTGGCTAAATCGACATAGAGGTAATTGTCATCAAGGCTCCCATTAAAGGTGGTGGCAAAGGAGTGATGCCCCTCCCCTGCAACGATATCGGTAAAGGCCAGTTCACTTGTGGCTCTCCCCCCTAAGGTCTCTAAATTAGCTAGACCAATTATGTTACCACTTAAGAGGGTCTCATCGTCTATAAATTCAGCTACGGTGGGAGCAAATCCCCTTAAGAGGGAGCTGAACTCCCCTAAGGGGGTGGCTGAAAAGAGGAGTGAGAAGCGTGCCAAATTGGTAGAGAGGTCGTAGCTTAGTTGAGCTCCAATATTTGCCGAGTGGTCAATCGTCCCACTCAAAGTTGTCTCATCATGATTGTAGTGGAAAAAACCCGAGAGGTTGCCGTAGAGATTACTTGCCGTTAAGTCGTTAAAAGCAAGTTCACCAAAGGCGACTTCGTTTCCTTCAAGAAGCTCAATCGCTGCCGAAAACTTCCCCTCAAAATCTCCTAAAAGGGGGTTAATAGAGACTCCTGAGAGGGAAAAACTGCTTTGCAGATTGAGTCTGTTGTCACCATAGTTATCGATAATTAAGAAGTGGGGTTTGTCGATATCTACCTTTTCAATTTGGTAATTATTTAAGAGGGTACTAGTAGGTATTGCAAGACTCTCCACATTGACCAATAGTGAGCCCAACTCACCATCATCGCTCAAGAGAATCTGCGGAACCTCTAGGCGAGCTATTTCACTATCTTCGTAAGTAAAGCGCAGAGTATCACTTGAGAAGAGCTGCACCTCATACCCATCTCGGTAGAGTCCATTGAGAAGGGCAATTTCAGTCCCAAATTGAGCATACCTTCCCCAAAGAGCACTAACAGCAGCTTCCACCTCTTTTATTTTAAACTGTTCCACACTAACTGCAGTGGCTAAAGAGGTAAAGCCCCCTTCTATTTGAGGAAAATTAACGACCCCCTCTGCGGCGCTTCCACTGAGGGTCCCACTCCCCTCGAGAAGGTTCCCCTTTAAATAGAGGTTAAGCTTTGAGATAGAGGCGTCACCATCTAAAGAGTCTAGGCTTAAGCGACTTTGGGTGGCCGAGAGGGCAACCTGTTCTAAAGTGTCAACTCGCCCACTAATAGCTTCGCTACTAAAAGTTGCTCCAGGTCCACTAAAGAAGAGAGAATCGCTCTTTAAATCGATAAATCCCACCTCGCCCCCATGCAGGTTAGCCTCTAAGAGTCCCTCTTTCAAAGCGAGAGAGTGCTGACCGCTCTCTACTTTAACTTGGTCAAAATAGAGCTTGAGGGCGACTTTAATAGATGGAAGGGTAAACTCTCCCCCCTCCCCGTTTAAAAGGTTGAGGTTGAGGTTAACAATTGCTCCGTGCCCCTCGATATAGATGGTTTGGGGGGCCCATTTCTTTATAAAGAGGGCATAAAGAGGAAGGTCAATAGTCACCTCTTCGAGTGAGAGAATTACCTCACTATTTTGGTCTTCTACTACAACGCTGTTTAGAACTATCTTTTGAAAGAGCGAAGGGGAGACGGAATCGATAGAGATTTTAAAATCCCCCCCCTCTGGAAGCATTCTTAAGAGAAAATCGCCTGCATTAGGGAGAATATCGAACGAACCGACCAAGATGACTAGGGCCACAATTGAGACAATGAGAAGGATAATAGAGATTAAAACAGTCGAAGGTGTCGTATGGTTCTTCATTTGTCTATCCGTTAGGGGTAGTATAACCGTTAAAACCTAATTTACATACCCTTTACTCATTTCTTGTTAACTTCTTTAAGATTGGTTACAATAATGGGAGTTGTTAGATTAAAGAGGTACTATATGCAGTCCATATTTGAACGCTTTATTGTCTTAGAGGGGATGGACGGAGCCGGCACCACAACCCAGATGAAAGCCATTGGAGAAGCTTTTGACCAGGCAGGGATTGAGTGTCACGCCACCTTTGAGCCCACAACCTCACCTCTCGGAGCGCTGGTGCGTACAATTTTAGGTAAAGAGTATGTCACCACCCCACTCGCCTTGGCGATGCTTTTTGCAGCTGACCGTGAAGACCATCTTCACAACCCTCTCAACGGCATTGTTCGAAGCCTCGATAAGGGAAAGGTGGTTATTTCTGACCGCTACCTCTTCTCCTCCCTCGCCTATCAATCGGTAGAATTGGGCTTTGAGGTCGTTAATAATCTCAACCAATTCCCCCTCCCGCGCTTTATTATCTATCTCGATACCCCCATTGAGGCGTGTCTTGAACGGATCGATGCACGGGGAACCCAAAAAGAGCTCTTTGAGCGACGTGAGTATTTGCAACATGTAAGGGATAACTACGAGTTAATCTTCTCAGATCTCCCTGAAGAGATCTCCTTTTTAAGGGTTCCTGGAGAGAAGAGTCGAGGCGAGATTACTTCGATAATCTTAAACCACCTCAAAGAGCACGCCCTTTTTTAGATAATTAGCATCGCATCGCCATAACTGAAGAAGTGGTACCTCTCTTCAATAGCGTGGTGGTAAGCTTTAAATATATTCTCTTTTCCCGCCAAAGCTGAAACTAGGGCTAAAAGGGTCGACTCAGGGGTGTGAAAGTTGGTCAAGAGTCCACTAATAACCTTAAAGTTGTAGGGGGGGTAGATGAAAATATTAGTTGAGCCACTGCCAGCCATAACCTCCCCCGAAGCGGGGTCAAAGGCCGACTCGAGGGTCCGGACACTGGTGGTTCCTACAGCAATAATAGGGCGCCCCTCGCGTAGGGCACTATTGATCGTAGAGGCTGCTTCTTGGCTCACCTCGTAGCGCTCGGTGTGCATGGGGTGCTCCTCTAGCGTACTACTCCTAATAGGGATGAAGGTCCCTTGCCCCACATGGAGGGTGAGATAGCAGCTCTCAATACCGTCATTCGCCAACTGCTCAAGGAGCTCATTAGTAAAATGGAGGCCAGCTGTGGGAGCCGCAACTGAACCACTCTTTTGGGCGTAGACAGTTTGGTAACGTTGCTCATCGAGGGGGACATCTTCCCGTTTAATGTAGGGGGGGAGAGGCACATGGCCATAGGTCTCAAAAAAGTTCTCATCAATTGGGTTATCAAATTGGACAACCCTCCCCTCACCACACTCTCCCACTACCGTAGCCCCAATAGAACCATTAAAAGTGAAGCGCTTTCCCACCTTATGGCGCTTCTGTTTAGAGATCATCGTGACCCATTGCCCCGCCTCTTCAAGGGGATAAAGGAAGAGAAATTCAAAACGACCTCCCCCCTCACTCTCGCCGTAGAGGCGGGCTTTACGCACCCGAGAGTTGTTGAGAACAAGGAGGCACCCTTTGGGGAGGTAGTGTCCAACATCTAAAATTTTTGAGTCGATGTAATTGCCACTCTCACGATTGAGAACTAAGAGGCGGCTCTCCCCTCTTCTCTCACTCGGGTATTGGGCAATTAATTCATGCGGGAGGTTAAAAAAGAGATCCTTGGTCTTCATCGTTACTCTTGGTGTAGGGGATTCCTAATAATTGATAGGCAAGCGAAGTGGCTACTCTGCCCCTGGGAGTGCGCTTGAGATACCCTTTTTGGATGAGATAGGGTTCATAAAAGTCTTCAAGCGATTCAATGGCTTCCCCGATAGAGATTGCCAGAGTTTCAGCTCCAACCGGTCCCCCATCATAGTAGTTAATAATTGCCTTTAAGATGTTACGGTCTTGCTCTTCAAGCCCCTGTTGGTCAATTCCGAGGCGCTCCATTGAAGTCTTAACGATGGCATCGTTAATAGTTCCATCTCCCAGTACTGTGGCGTAGTCGCGTAAGCGCCTTAGAAGGCGGTTGGCAATTCGGGGAGTTCCCCGGGAACTTTTAGCCAACAACTTTATAGCCGATTCTTCAATCTTGGTATCGAGGAGTTTGGCAGAGCGTCGGATAATATTTTCAAGTTCGGCCTCTTGGTAAAACTCGATACGGCAGGTTATTCCAAAACGGGAGTAGAGGGGAGAAGAGACTTGACCCGCTTTAGTGGTCGCCCCTATTAGGGTAAAACGGGGCAGAGGGATCCGGATAGTGCGGGCAGCCGGGCCCTGTCCTATGACCCAGTCAATTTCAAAGTCTTCCATAGCTACATAGAGCATCTCTTCGAGGGCAGGGCGCATCCGGTGGATTTCGTCGATAAAGAAGATCGACCCTTCGGTGACATTAGTTAAGATTCCGGCGAGGTCTTTGGGTTTGTCGAGGGCTGGAGCACTCGTCATCCTAATATCGCTCTCCATCTCATTGGCAATAATCGAAGCTAAGGTGGTCTTACCCAAGCCGGGAGGACCTATCAAGAAGACGTGATCAAGTGCATCACGCCTCTCTTTAGCCGCTTTGATAAAGATTGAGAGGTTCTCTTTGAGTTTACTCTGGCCTTGAAAGTCAGCCAATGTCTTGGGGCGTAAAATATTTTCTGATACATCAGCCTCTTTCTGGTAGTTACTCGAGAGGATAGAATTAAATTGTTCGTACTCGCCTTCCACCTTAGCCCAACCCTATTATCATAAATTTGAAGAGAAGCTCCTCTTTTTCACGGCTACCCAACCCCTCAAGGCTCTCTTTTTTAGTATCAAGGAGTTGCTTTAAGGTGGTGACAACCTGGCGTCTATCATAGCCCATATCACAAAGGGCGACAACAAGGTCGTTGTAGGTTGGATCCAGTAGACCCCCTCCCCCTCCAACAATTTCATCCCCCTCGGTGAGGACAATTTTTCCTCTGAGGGCTAAAACAATCTTCTGGGCAGTTTTGGGTCCAATTCCCGGTATAGATGAGAGAAATTTCACATCGTTGCTATCAAGGGCTTTAATGAAAGCTCTTACTTGAGAGCCACTTAAGATCTTCATTGCTTGACGGGGGCCAATACCGCTCACTTTTATGAGTTCAAGGAAGAGTTGTCGCTCTTCATCGTCGACAAAGCCGTAAAGTAACATCGAATCTTCTCTCACTTGGAGAGACGTTAAGAGGCGCACCTCTTCTTTACGGAGATTAGAGAGTCTACTTACGTTTTGGTTACTAATGATAAGTGAAAATTCTAAACCAATGGAGGTCCGAAGGACAACCTCTTGTTCATTCACTTCAACTACTTCACCAATGATAGCGTTTATCACACCTCTCCCCCTATCGTTTTAAGCGGCTTTCGCTTCCTAAGTTGTGGGCTAAACAGATCGCTGCTGCCAAAGAGTCGGCTACGTGGTCGGGTCGGGGCAAATTCTCTAATTTAAGTAGCAGGCGCACCATCTCTTGCACTTGATGTTTCTCAGCCGTCCCATAGCCGGTTACAGCCAATTTAATCTGAAGCGGAGTAAAGAGTCTAATTGGTAAATTTTGACTCGAGATTTGCTGAATAATAGCCCCTATCACTTTGGCCACAGTTAAAGCCGAACTTACATTACGGGCAAAGAAGATATCTTCCATACTTATAATATCGACATTATAAGTTTGGGCTACTACCCCAATCTCGTTGGCAATGTAGTGGATCCTCTCCTCGGTAACCTCTCCAGCTTTGGTTCGAACGACGCCACTGGCGACCCTTTTGAAGCGTTGGGTTTCAACTCCCACCACCCCCCACCCAGTTTGGGCTAAGCCAGGGTCAATGCCGAGGATTACCATTTTACTCCTCTTCGTCTTCGTAATCGTCAGGTATATCTAAATTACTTGAGACCTGTTGAACATCGTCGAGCTCTTCTAGGCGCTCAATTATGCGTAACACTTTGCGGATACGATCGTTATCTTCGACAGTAACGGTTGTATCGGCAATTTTTGTTATATCGGCAGTCGACTCTTTAAAGCCTGCAGCTTGTAGTCCTTCTAAAATAGTGACGAAGTCGCCCGGTTCGGTGATAACTTCAACAATCCCCCCTCCTGAGCTAATGTCTTCAGCCCCCAACTCAAGGGCAGCCTCTAAGATATCATCTTCAGAGTGGACCTCTTCGTCGTAACTGATTACCCCTTTGGTTTGGAACATATAAGAGACACTACCGGTAGTTCCTAGCGAGCCCCCTAGTTTAGTTAGAGTGCTGCGAACATCGGCTGCTGTCCTATTTTTATTGTCGGTCAGGGTGTCGATTATGATGGCTACCCCTCCTGGAGCGTACCCTTCATAGGTGAGTTCGTAGTAGACAGAACCGTCCGCTTCTCCAGTCCCTTTCTTAATCGCCCGTTCAATATTGTCTTTGGGCATGTTCTCCGAACGTGCCTTTAAGATAGCGGTTCTCAACCGTGCATTGGTTTCAGGGTCTCCCCCACCCATCTTTGCCGATACGGTAATCTCTTTGATTAGCTTGGAGAAAACCTGACCCTTCTTAGCGTCAGCAACTCCCTTTCTATGTTTAATATTTGCCCATTTACTATGGCCAGCCATAAGCGTTTTTCCCTCTTTATATGATATTCAAACAGCATCTCAAAATAGCATGCGAGGTATAGCCTGTCAAGGTTGATGGGTTAATTTGTAATTGTTCTGACAAAACAGTACCTCCAAATTGTTCTGAGAAAACAGTACCTTCTAAAGTTAATTATTAAATCTAAAAGTGGAGATAAATTAGATAAGGTAATCAGAAAATAAGCGATACATTAATTTACTAAAGGTTTTGACAAAGAAGGAGAACAATTGAGTCGAGGACCATAAAACCCTCTCTAGTTAGCGAAAAATATGCTTCCCCATCTTTTATAAGATTTGGATTAAAGTTTTTGATAGTTTTTATAGGGGTAGTGAATTGTGCATTAAAATCGATGTTGTAGCGCCTTGTCCACTCTCTTTTATCGATTCCTTGGTCTCTCCTGAGCCCCATCATTAAGTGGCTCTCCATCAACTCGGTAGGGGTTAACTCCTCTTTATGGTAGGTTGAAAAGGGGTCACTTTTACCAAAGGTAGTTAAGTCACTCTCATCTGTTATAATTACAGGAGAGAGGAGAGAGACCGCTGAAGAACCTAATCCTAGATAATCTTCTAAGCGCCAGTAGCGCGAGTTGTGGAGGGATTGGAAGGCGTTACTAAGGGCAAAATTAGAGACTTCGTATTGGTGGTAACCCAAAGAGTCTAATTTCTCCCAAAGGGCATAAAGGAGAGTGGCCTCCTCTTGGTCCCCTTTAAAGGGGAGATTCCGCTGTTTGGCTAATTCACTCCCCTCCTCTATGGTGAGGTTGTAGAGGGAGATGTGGTGGGGCTTAGCTAAACTTATTAGTTCATTAACTTCTCCAAGCGCCTCATCTATTGTCTGGTTAGGAATTGAGGTAATTAAGTCAAAGTTCACCTCTAGGTTATAAGTAGAGCGCCACTTATTGGTCAACGCTATCGCTCTATAGTTAGACTCTAAATTGACCTTTCTCCCAAGGGTCTTAAGGTGCTCACGGTTGAGTGACTGGAGACCCACACTTAGGCGGGTAACCCCCTTCTCAAAGAGGAGAGAGTGCTCTTCTTTGAGCGACTCACTGTTTGCCTCTATGGTCACCTCCTTAGGATCACCTAATTGGGTAACCGTTGTGATAATTTTAGTTAAAAATTCGATGGATGCTAAAGATGGGTTTCCCCCACCAATGTATAGGGTCTCAAAGGGAGCTTTCCTTTGCTTAACAACAAACTCTACCTCTTTAAGGAGCTTCTCCTCATAGCGCTTTATGAGGGGAGAGTCGCTTTTAATCACCTCTGAATAGAAGACACAATAGGCGCACTTATTGGCGCAAAATGGGTAGTGGAGGTAGAGAGAGAGGGGCTTTGAAGAGTCTATCTTCAGGAGACCACCCCCATCCGGTTGAGGGGCCAAAATTTAAAGATTACTTTCCCAATAATCGATTTATAAGAGACAGGTCCAAAGTAGCGCCCATCTTGTGAGTTGTCACGGTTATCGCCGAGTGGGAGGACATACCCTTGGGGGACATAGATCCCCTGCTCATAGCGCGCCATAGTACTGCGCACCTCTAAATTACCGGGGTTAAGGGTGTGGAGAGTTTTGCTCTTAGCCTTCTCAATTTGGTAGTAGTCGACTCCCCCTTTGTAGGTGGCAAGTGTTTGGTACTCTTTAATTAATGAGGAGGGGATAGAGTTCTCTAAAGCCATCTCTTGGTAGGCCAAGATTGAGCCATAGGCATTAATACCGGGGTAAACATCGCTGTCGATACTCTGATGGGGAGATGTTGAGAGGTTATTATTCTCCCTGAAGAGGTTATCACTAGTAAAGTTGGCCTCACCTCCCCCTCTAATAAAAGCCTCCCCATTTTCAAAGCGGATAGTGTCGCCCCCCATGGCAGCCGCCCTTTTAACATATAAGCGCTCCCTCATATTCCCATCTTCATCGACATCAATATTGACGAGGGAGAAGGTCCCCATGTAGAGCACTTGGGAGAGGATATCAAATACGGGCCCCCGCGACTTATATTCGGGGTTGTAGAAGACGATTACATCATCGCGAAGGGGGTTAATCCTTGAGAAGATTTTGGGTCCACCAGGGTAGACCTCCAAACCATAAATATTTTTATTAACAAAGACGCGGTCTTTAACTAAGAGGGTTCCAACCATTGAGGGGGTGGGAATCATAAAGAGTTGGAAAAAGTACTGGTTTATTAAAAGGACGAAGACTACGGCAAAGAGGATTGCATCGAGCCAACTAAGGAGCTCCCCTTTAAAGGTCCGTTTCATCCCCTTTTTTTTGACCGATTTAGCCAACCTTTTAGTCAATTTATCTTCAGTGATGCGTTGAACCCAGTTAAAGTAATTTGTCATAGATTTAAATTACCACAAAGAGGTACCATTGACAATAAGAGGAGTGCCATGTACTTTTCTAGTGATGAAAAAACAACCTGAAATTAAAGTTGATCGGGTAGAGTTGAAACCCTTTTTAGGAATGGCCCCGGGTCTCTATTTGACCCTCCTCTACTTGATAGTGTTCCTTATCCTCCTCTTTTTAATCGGTTTCCTCCCCGGGATAATCAAGGGAGGGAAAAGAGTAACTTTTATTAGTGCCACTGAACCGGTCGTCATTGAAGTTGATGGTAACTATGTTGGATCAAATAGCGCCACCACCTTTTTGACCACTGGAGAACACACCGTCACCTACTACTTTGAGGGGGTCGCTCAAGGGGAGCAAACCTTTAAGGTGGGTCACCCCGTTTTCTTTACTTGGCTCTTCCCTAGGAAGCAAATAGTTAAACTTAACCCTCTATTTAATGATATATCTACATTCAGGAAGTATCTTGAGGTGATGTATGAGGAGGTTGTTAAGTGGAGTGCAATAATCGATTTTGACGATAATTACCATCGACCTCCCCTTTTTAGTCAAGTTGCTACAACGGCCACCAATTTAGATTTCTCTGGTTATGAAGAGGTTCTAACTCAGTTCTTCCTCTCTTCTATGGTTCATACCACCAGCCAAGTTATGTTGGATGATTTAAATAGCTCCCTTGAAAAACTCAACCTCTCAAATGCCCCATTAAAGAGCTCTATTGCTAAGGTAAATGAGCTCTTTGGAGAGGGTGATGGGTTAAATAATCGCCAGGTGGGATACTCTAAAATTGGGACCCCTGTTGAGACGACCCTTAATGGGGGAGTTTTTGATTTAAGGGGCTACCGCTACAATAGTGGTTTGAGTGTAAGTGAGACCCCTATAAGTGAGTACCAATATGCCCACTTTGTTGAAGCCAACCCCTACTGGAGTAAGGGGAATCTTGAAAAGATAGTGGCCGATGGGATGGCTGATGAGAACTACCTCAAAGGGGTCTACCCTACAACAACCCTCATCTCCAACCGCCCTATTAGGAATATATCGTGGTATGCCGCTCAAGCCTTTAGCCAGTGGCTCTCTAAAGAGAGTGGTAAGGAGGTTACACTCCCTACTGAAGAGGAGTGGATGGGGGTGGCTGCCTCAGTTGAGGGGGCTACCTATGTGAAGAGCCTTACCCAATTTAACCCACAAAATAGACCCTTTGCCCTCTTAGGGGGACACTGGGAGTTTACCTCTTCAATCTGGGAACCTTTAGCTAATATTATTAATTACAAAGAGGCCTGGAAAACAGAGGCGAACGACTATGTTATAAAGGGGGGATCGCTAATCGATAACGCCGCTACTATCACCCTAGAGAGTGCGGGAGTTGTCTCCCCCCTCCTCTGCTCCGATTATCTCAGTTTCAGGGTTGTGTGGAGCAATTAAAGATGGCAATTAAAGTTTTACAAACCAATAAGAAGGCCTATTTCAACTACGAAGTGGTCGAAGATATTGAGTGTGGAATAGCCCTCTTAGGGAGTGAGGTGAAATCGATTCGGGCTAACCGCTTCTCCTTTGGCGACTCTTTTGTCAAGATTACCGATAAGGGGTTAGTTTTAGTCTCTCTCCATATCTCTAAATATAAGCAGAGCAATATGTTCAATCACGAGCCAGAACGTGAAAGAGCCCTACTGGCCCACAAGCAGGAGATTAAACGCCTGAGGCGGCGCGTTGAAGAGAAGGGGATGACCCTTGTGCCTACTAAAATCTACCTCAAAGAAAACCTCGTAAAGGTTCAAATCTCGCTGTGTCGCGGAAAACGTCTCCACGATAAACGCGAAGCTATTAAGGCCAGAGACAACAAACGGAGTCTCGACCGAGAGATGCGCGAATTCAATCGTTAGAGACTTGCCTCCCTCCCCTTTTCCCCTTATACTTACCCCGTCCCCATTTTGGGGGTGTAATGGTTTCGACTGGCGACAGATCATGCCAGTGGTTGCAAGCGGAGCGCCAACTCCTAAAACTAGCAAAAAACAAAACTGCCAAAAAAGAAGAAGAGTATTCTTCCGACGCAGCTTTCGCCCTCGCTGCTTAGTTAGCTGAGGACGTACGGGCCTCAAGGGTGCCGCTCTTAACTCTTGAACGCTTGAAATAAATAGGGGCTCACTCCAGTTGAGGTCGGTGCCTCTGGAGGACAACTTAGCCGAATCAGGGGTGCTGTGGGTGGCTACCAACCTAAAACATCCTGAAACTTAAAGAGTAGCTAAGCTTGTAGAGGCCATTGGGTGGCTCGTTAGGACGGGGGTTCGACTCCCCCCACCTCCATTACTAAGGTCTAAAGGTGAGAGCAGCGCCAGCGCTAAAAGCTCTCCCCTGGTGATCGAAGATATCAATTAACCCCAAATCTAAAGCGAAGTAGGTGCTGGGTAAAAACTCCAAGGGGAGGAGGCGCAACCCAATATTAAACAATCCCCTATCTTTAGCAATTCCCCCACTCGGATTGGCACTGTAAGAGACATTACCAAAATCGACAAGGAGATTCACTTTCCCTTTAAAGGCTTTTTGCCAGAGGGGGATCTCAAAGCCCACTCCAAAATCTATATTTGAGTTTAAATCACGGGTAAAGGTGTAGCCCAAAAGGAGTGTTGTCTTACTAGGCCATTTGATAAAAGTTGAGTTAAAGGTGGTGGCAAAGTAGGTTAAAAAGGCGAAATCGGGGTCAGTTTGAAGAGTTAGTGCCTCACCCGTTAAACCAAAGGCAACTGAGGTGTTATCTTTTTCAACAAAGCGCCATTTGGCATTAACCATCAAGTCGAAGTCATCGCTGTCTATATCGAAAGCAACAGAGGCTTCAAAGTTTTTTGCAAATCCCACTAAGACAAAGGGGATATGGGCAAAACCATCAGCTATCGAAAATATCGCTGTATAACCGGTCGTAATCGAGGGATTTTTATCACTATCGACGACAGTTGCTTTGGGGAGGGTTACATAACCATTCACCCCTCCAAGGGTAGTACTCCCCTCTTGCATCGCCCCACTAAGGGTTGCAATTGAGATTACTAAGAGGGTTATTACCAATAAGAACTTTGATTTTGACATTGACTGCTCCTTTATAGGGGGAAGATACCACTTATAGGGCGACAACTCAACTCATTAAACTTTACCCTTTTAAAACATCCTATTATATTGAATAGGGAAAAGTTAGCCTAGGCTAACACTATAAAATTTAGGTGGTATTAAATGGCTATATATCGTGCTCCAGTTTTAAAGAGGTGCCAATATTTGGATCTCAACCCCGTTGTTCTAGGTTACTCAAATAAGGGGAGTAATCTGCGACAAAAGGTGCGTCGCAGCAAACAGAGTGAATATGGGCGCCAATTAATTGAGAAACAGAAAGTTCGTTTCATCTATGGAGTTTTAGAAAAGCAGTTTAAATTGATTTACCTGCGAGCTGAAAAGATGACAGGAATAACCGGCGAGAACCTCTTACAACTCCTTGAGCGTCGCTTCGATAACACTATTTTTAGACTAGGTTTGGCAACGACGCGCACGCAAGCGCGCCAATGGATTAATCATGGCCACTTCACCCTCAATGGGAGAAGGGTAAACATCCCCTCGGTGACCCTCAATGTAGGGGATATGATAGGGGTCAAAGAGGGGAGCAAAGGGGTTATCAGGCAAGCTAAGATGGCTAATAAGCGCAGTGTTGCCAAGTGGCTCA
>DUOJ01000064.1 GCA_012838895.1 Spirochaetales bacterium | reverse complement strand
GAGGAGTGGAAAGTACTCCAGTTCTTCTTCTACAGCCAGTGGAGGGCACTTAAAGAGTATGCCAACGCCAAGGGGATTGCCATCGTTGGGGACTTACCAATCTTTGTCTCGGGCGACAGTGTCGATGTGTGGAGTAACCGCCATTTTATGAAGATTGGCAAAGATAGCCTCCCTACCGGTATTGCTGGTGTCCCCCCCGACGCTTTTAGCCCTACAGGGCAACTCTGGGGTAACCCTGTCTACGATTGGGAAGTTTTGAGAGAGGAGAACTACAGCTGGTGGATTAAACGAATTGAGCGGGAGCTTGAACTGACCGATATGTTGCGTATCGACCACTTTAGAGGCTTTGAAGCCTACTGGGAGGTCCCCTACGGCGATGCCACGGCTGAGGGGGGCAAGTGGATTAAAGCCCCCGGTGATCACTTCTTTAAGACCCTTCGTAACCACTTTGGTCACCTCCCCTTTATAGCTGAAGACTTGGGGGTAATCACCCCTGAGGTGGAACTGCTCCGCGATTCAAATAATCTTCCGGGGATGAAGATTCTCCAGTTTGCTTTCAATCCGCTAGGGGAGGGGCGCCTCGAAGTAGAGAACCCCTACTTGACCCACAACTACGTAGAAAACTGCGCCGCCTATACCGGGACCCACGATAACGACACGACGCGGGGGTGGTACGCAAAACTCCCTGAAGAGACAAGAGATATTGTGAGACGCTATTTGAGTTGCTCTGATGAGAGTGCCCCTTGGCATATGGTGCGCTCGGTTATGGCTTCCGTGGCTCGCTACGCTATCATACCGCTCCAAGATGTACTCAACCTCTCTTCTGAAGCGAGAATGAACACTCCTGGGACATGTGGTGAAGAGAACTGGAGCTGGCAGCTTACTGAAGAGCAGTTAAATCGTGAGATTACGACAACTCTAATCAATATGACGGCCCCCTTTGGGCGTGATGGTGGCTATAAAGATCTCCTACTCAGTGATGGTGTAGAGGTACTTTAGCGGGTGGATGTCGAGGGGGTTGTCGTACCATCCCCTTACCCGCTGGGAGTCGATAATATTGGTCGTTAGCCCGTGGAAGAGGGGGAATACGAGAGCCTCTTTAAAGAGGAACTCCTCAGCTTCAATTAGGAGGGTAGTGCGCTCTCCATTTTCGGTGGCTGCCATCGCTTTCGCCAAAAGAGCATCATACTCGTTGCTGACGTAATTCCCTAAATTGTAGTCGCTCTCTCCACTGAAAAGGAGGAGGAAAGAGAGGGGGTCGTGAAAGTCCCCCACCCAAGTAATAAAAGAGAAGTCGTAGGGGGAGAGGGAGGGGAAGCGACTATACATCGCTAGGGGGACCACATCGAGTGTTACTGTAATTCCAAGGGCTCTGCTCCAGATATTGGCAATCCTCTCCCCCGATTCAGCGTAGCTAGCCCCTTTATGGATCGCCATATTCAGCTGCGGTAAGCCTGCCCCATAGGGGTAGCCTGCATCAGCCAAGAGGGTGTAAGCCTCTGTCATGCTGGCCGCGGGGTAGTTCTCTCTTGGAGGGCGCTCCAGGTCGGGAATTAGGTAGGAGGTTGGGAAAATTTGATGGCTCTCACTGCGCAGCTCTTCCCATGGGATTAGGAGGGCTAGGGCACGACGCACGCGGCTATCGCGGTAGGCCTCTTGTAGGGAGCTGAAATAGTAGAAACCGGTTGAATATTCGACTGAGAGCCTTAAGTCATCAATCCGTTTTAGATTCTGGGGAGGGAGGAAGGCGACACTCCAATCGACTAAACCGTCGCTAAAAGCTTGCGCCAATTCTTCACTCTCCATGAAGGTAATTTCGATAAAATCGCTCTTTACCCCCTCCCAATCGCGGTACCAAATTTGTTTGGCTAAAACTATCTTCTCGTCACTCTCCTCTGCAATTTCGTAAGCTCCCGATGTGACTAAATCGCCTGAAGGGGAGACATTGGGGTAGATTGCTGCAAAGGGGAGGGTTGCCAAGAGTGCGGGGAGGTAGGGGGCCGGGTATTTAAGGCGCATCTCAATTGTTGTTGAGTTGGGGGCCGTTATAGCAACAGCCCCTCTGGAACTATTCCCTTGGCGGAAGGCACTTACCCCCTCGACAACATCGAGGAGAGTCGCAAGATAGGTGTCGTCATTGAAGAGACTGAACCACGAATCGATAAGGCCTTGCGCAGTAATAGGCTCGCCGTTGGAGAAGCGCCCCCGCTCGTCGAGGGTGAAGGTCCACTTGAGGCCATCGTTAGAGACCACAACCTCTTTGGCTAACGCTTGGATAGGGTCGCCTGTTTGGGGGTCGGTTGAGTAGAGCCCCTCATAGAGCCCTTCAAGGAGCAAGAGGGAGGAGGCATCGGTGGCTCTTATTGGGTTGAGAAAGAGTTTATCTTCCCCTTTGGGGAGGGCAATTGTGAACCGACTAGTTGAATCAAGACTCCTTCCTGAAGGGATAACAGGGGTCTCTTTTACCCCTTTAGCCCCGAGTGGGAGGAGGCAAAGGAGTGTAAGGATAAGGGGTATAAAGCGTTTCATCGCACCTCCTCATCGATTAGTTTAATAAGGTCTTGGAGCATCTCTTCCATCTCGGCGCTTCCCCTTCGCAAAACTTCCCCCATTGATTCACTTGAGTAGGGGGTTTGGGGGAGCACCTCTTTGAGGTACTCGATTAATTCTACCGAGAGGGAGTCGCTAAAGATGTTGAGGTTGTCAATCACCCCCCCTTTAACGTCGAGGTCGAGGGTAATCGCCCCCCATGGGAACCTTTTAGAGATCTGATGGCCAAATTGGGGGGTACTCCCAAAGCGCCAATCCCAATCGCGGTAGGCGAGGTATGTTTTATAGAGGGAGTTCTCCCTTGAGAGGCGATCAATTGTTAGGTCCTCAACGGCGTGGCTCCCATTGTAATATTGGGCGAAGGTCTCGATAATCGCATCACAGAGCCCCGTATGGGTAATGTCAGGATTAAACTGGGTTAGATTGGCCACCCTTGAGGCGACTGAGCGGATACCTTTTGATTTCAATTTTGAGTTGTCGGGGGTTAAGTAGGTCCCAATCTTCTCCATATGGGCATCAATTAAGAGGGTGCCGTGGTGGAAGGCTCGCTTAGAGCCCCTCCTAAAAGCACTCCCTGAGACCTTCTTCCCATCGACCAAGATATCGTTACGCCCCGACTGCAGAGCCTCAATGCCAAACTTTTTGAGGGCTTTAATAATAATCTCAAAGTTGCGCTCTATATCGTAGTCGTCAGCGGGGGAGATGAGGGTGAAGTTGGTATTTCCTAAGTCGTGGTAGACAGCCCCTCCACCGCTTTGGCGACGAGCTAAGAGGACTCCGTCCCTCTCCATCGCCTCTAAGTTGCACTCACTCCAGGGGTTTTGAAAGCGACCAATAACGATACACGGCTGGTTGCGCCAGAGGAAGAGGAGGTGCTCATCCTCGGTGGCATTTTTGTAGAGCCAATCCTCGGTTGCCAAATTAAACCACGGGTCGTTATGTTCAGCACTATAAATTTTGATTGAAGCCATCCTCTCCCCTCTTACTCCCTATGTTATTCGGTTTACACCCTGCTTGCAACAATCTATACTGCAGGAGTATGAATATTGTCCTTTTTGAAGAGTTTCCCCCTCAAAATCTCATCCCCAATGGTGACTATCGTGCTCACCATATTAAGAAGATATTAAAATTGGGCATTGGTGACAAATTCAAGGTGGGGGTTATTAATGGCCCATCGGGAATGGGGACAGTGGTATCAATCACCAAAGAGGGGATTTCGTTCGATTTCCAAAAAGAGGCAGAGGGGGATGCGTTGTTCGACTTAACCCTCTTAATTGCCCAGGTGCGACCCATTTGTATGAAACGGATCTTACGTGATGCCGTGATGATTGGGGTGGGGAAGATTGTCACCTTCACCAGCGACACAACTGAGCGCTCCTACGCTGAGAGTAAGTTGTGGAGTACGGGAGAATACTATAAGTACATGGTTGATGGAGCGATGCAATCGGGAGCGACGGGGATGGGTGAGTTGCTCCTTGAGGATGACTTGAAAAGTGTGTTAAATAAGTACAGCTGGGCAGGGAAGGTGGTCCTCGATGTGGGCGAAGGGAACCCCTCTCTAGCTGCTATTGAGGAGTTGCCAACCCCTTCAGTTTTAGCAATTGGCCCCGAAAGGGGGTGGAGTGAGGCTGAAAGGGGACTCTTTAGAGCGAATGGCTTTCAATTCTACTCCCTCGGTAACAGGATTTTGAGGAGTGAAACTGCCTCAGCATCGGCCCTAATGCTCCTTTTAGGGCGATTGGGGTATCTATAAAGATTTTCATATCTGTGGCACAATGACCTAGTAGGAGGCGAGTATGGCACGTTGTATAGTACCAGAAGCAGAGGCTATTTTAGATCAAGAGTTCAAAGTTCTCGACAAGGGGTTTGTCCGCTTAGTCGACTATCTAGGGAGCGATTCGCGCATTGTTCAGGCAGCGAGGGTCTCCTACGGCGAAGGGACCAAGACGTTCCGTCAAGATCGGGGATTAATCAACTACCTGATGCGGAACCAACACACCTCCCCCTTTGAGCAGGTCAATTTCACCTTCCACATTAAGATGCCCATCTTTGTGGCACGCCAATGGATTCGCCACCGCACCGCCCGGGTCAACGAGATCTCAGGGCGCTACAGCATCCTCCCCGACGAGGCCTACCTCCCCCCTAGGGAGCAGATCAATTTCCAGAGTGAAGACAACAAACAGGGGCGCTCAAGCGAAGCGGTGAGTGAAGAGTTGCAAGACAAAGTGCTCCAAATTTTACAGGAGGACCAAGCGCGGGCCTTTGAAACCTACCACACCCTTTTAGATATGGGGATTGCTAAGGAACTCGCCCGGGTAAATCTCCCTCTCTCAATCTACACCCAGTGGTACTGGCAGATGGACCTCCACAACCTCTTCCATTTTCTTAAACTACGTCTCGACCCCCACGCTCAATGGGAGATCAGGGTCTATGCCGAGACGATCCTCTCCATCATTAGGAAGGTTTGTCCCATGGCAACCGAAGCTTTCGAGACTCTAATCTTAAGTGGGAAGAGTTTTTCTGGTTCAGAGATGGGGGCCCTTAAAAAGGTACTAAACGGGGAAGAGAACCCCTTAACGGGACGCGAGAAGGTGCTCTTTGAGGAGAAATTTTCTTAAGAGCGCCTCTTTGCCTCTTTGCGTGCCAGCCTCTTGCGGCGCCTCATCTCTTTTTGAGTGGGGCCAGGTGGAGGAATTTCGGGACGTTCCAAGAGACGCTCTGGATTAGCGAGGTACTCCTGTAACACCTGCATCGACCTAATAAAGTAGAACCCATCAGCAATCCTCTCGTCAAGGGTAACCCCAATATCCATTGTGTCGATATAGGAGCGGTTCCCCTCATCGTCGGTAACTCTTCTACGTTGCAACTTTCCCATCGTTAAGAAAATTGAGGTGGTTCCCCACTCGTAGAGGTGGTGGTGGGGGCTACTGGTGAGGTTAATCGAACCTAAGTTGGCCACAAAAGCGGTACAGTGGAGCCCATCAGCATCACGGAGAGCTTGGGGGGCAATTCCAATACGGTCTATAAGTCTAATTAGGGCGACAATAGCGCGGAGGATAATTTTGGGGAAATGGAGGAAGAACTCAATTGCCCGGTCGGTCTCGTTTTCTTCTCCACCTTTTCGGGAATCTTCAATCGTCTTATTGATAATAGTAGCAATCTCGGGAAAGGTCATATCGGGCTCAAAATAGAGGATGGCACTGTGCTCAGGTGCCTCGTCGGTGTAGTCCTCTTTTACTACAAAGTTGAGCGAGAGTTCTTTGCGTTGCCAAGTCTCGTAGTTCATCATAAAGCGGTTAAGTTGGGGGCGCATCACAACTGTTCTCAAAAGGGCTGCCAAGAAAAACTCAAAGACGCGGTATTGGTGCCCCCCCGGTTGGTCACGGTTCATTTGTTTTACAAACTTGACCCCTTCGGTCATATCGATGGTAAATTTGTGGAAGACGTAAGAGGCTGAACGGCGGGGCATAACATATGGGAAAATCCTCTTATAGGGTATTAAGTCGGCGACATAGGTGGCATCGTTTCTCCATTTCATCTCAATTAATCCTTACATTTTCATGCTTTGTGTCAATTATTGCCAGAGGGGTCGAGAGTTGTCAATAGCTTTGTCAATCTTAGCTAGGTAGCCTCTCTTCATTGCGGCCTCAAAAGTGGTGTTGTCGGGGTAGGCGTAGCCAAAAACAGGCTCCCACAGCTGGGGGTCCTCCATGCAGAGGTAGAAGAAGGGCCCCCCCTTCTCTTTCCAATGGGGAGGGAAGAGGGCGTAGAGATAGCTAAAGAGCTCCTCTTTGAGACTAAGGGGGTAGGAGTATTTCCCAAAGGTTTCACTCAACTCCATTTGGAGAATTCGAGAGTGTAGGTCGCTCCCCCTAAGTTGTTTAATCACCTCCTTGGTAAAGGTGAGGGTCCCAAAGGAGATCATGGCCACCTCTTGGGGGGCGAAGTTCTGGAGAATTAAATCTACCACATGTCTGTACTCCTCCCTCCAAGTGGTGAAGTGGACTAGGGGGTGGAGGTGAAAGCCCACGAGGAGGCCTCTATCGGCAACCTTGCGGGCAACTTTAAGGCGCTCTTCAAGCGAGGCTGTCAGGTGCTCCTCTTTCTCTATGATGGTGGGGGCGTTGAGCGACCAGGTGAAGAGGACATTGGGGGGGAAGGTAACTTCATCTAACCAGTCACTGCGGGCTGATTTACTCTTCATCTCTAAAACAAGGGAGGGGTTGTTGCGGGCATAGTTCGCTAGTGCCTCCAATACCCCAAAGCGGTTGCCCCACATCAGCGAATCACTCGCCTGTCCTGTTCCAATGTGCCAGGCACCCTCCGGGAGTTGTAGCGTCTCTAGGCGCTCTTTGAGGTTTTCGACAAAGAGGACTTCGTTGTGGTAGAAGCTTTGGATTGAGCAGTAGGAACACCCAAAGCCACACTGTTGCACCGCATCGAGGGTTAAGAGATTACAACACCTGAGAAGTTCCCCCTCAGGGGGGCAGGGGCAACGCCCCAAGAGGCGTTCACTCTCAAATTGCTTAGTGTTTATAGTGCGTCTCTCGCGCCTCTTGAGGGGCTTAAAGTCGCTGTAATCGGTTGGTTGTTGCCGTAGTTGGTCTACTTTAGCTTCAAGAGTGGCAACCATCTTTCTGGTTTTAACCTTCCCTTCTCCCTCTACATCTTCGTCCCACAGCTCCCTTATAGAGGGGTGCTGCCACAACCACAGGTCGCGGGCAATCTCAATTAAGAGGCGCTTTTGTTGGTAAGAGAAGTGGTACCTCTCAAAGAGGGAGCTCAAGAAGTTTTGGTCACTTGGCTCTAGTTTAGAGAAGAGGGGATAGAGGTGGGTTAAGCTACTCTCCATGGGGCCATTGTAGCGCTATTATTGCAATTTCATCAATCGAAGAGTATGCTAAAGCGTTATGATTGAGAGCCCTAGAGAGCAAGCCAGAGCGATGCCCCACCTCCCGGGGGTCTATCTGATGAAGAATTTAGATGGGAAGGTGATCTATGTGGGGAAGGCGAAAGACCTCCACAATCGCGTCACCTCCTACTTCTCCAAGGGGAAAGACCTTAAAACAACCTTCTTAGTCGCTAAGATTGCCTCAATCGAATTCATCATCACGGGCAACGAGTACGAGGCGCTCGTTCTCGAAAATAACCTTATAAAAAAGTACAATCCCCACTACAACATCTCCCTCAAGGATGGCAAAAGCTACCCCCTCATTAGGATAACTAAAGAGAAGTTCCCTAAAGTTTTCAAGACTCGCCGTGTCATAAAAGATGGCTCTGAGTACTACGGCCCCTATCCCGATGTGAAGAGCTTAGACCGCTACCTTGAACTAATCGATCGGATGTTCCCCTTACGCAAGTGTAGTACCCCCATGAAGAAGCGCTACTCCCCCTGCCTCTACTACCACATCGGGCGCTGTTGTGGACCTTGTGCCGGCCTAGTGGGTGAAGAGGAGTATGGGGCCTATATCGACAAGGTGCGCTCCTTTTTAAAGGGGCGAGATGAAGCCCTAATCAATCAAGTGCGCGAGGAGATGGAAGGGGCTGCCAAAGAGCTTAAGTTTGAACTGGCAAGTGAGAAACGGGATCTTCTAAGGGCCCTAGAGAGCGTTTTACAGGTACAACAGGTAGAAGATTTCTCGGTGGAGAGCCGTGACTACGCTGCCTGTGAGATGCGGATGCACCTCGCTACCGTCTCAATCATGCAAATTAGAGAGGGGCGATTGATGGGTAAAGCCCTCTACCGCGCTGAAACCTTTGGTGATGAGACCGAAACGCTCCTCCACTTTTTAGTGCAGTACTACAGCGACGGGGGGAATATCCCCCAACACCTCTTTGTTTCCCACGAAATTGATTTACCCCTTATCCAAAAGTTCTTTAAAGAGAACTTCTCATGGCCCACTGAGGTCTCCCTCCCGACCGAGGGGAGGCACTACCGGGTATTGAGGATGGCGGGTGAGAATGCAGCGCGCGATGTTGAGAAGCGACTCAAGAGTCGCGAGAACCCCGAGGCCCTTGAGGAGCTGATGGAGGTGCTCAACCTTGAGAGTCTCCCTCAAAGGATTGAGGGGTTCGATATCTCCCACCTTGAGGGGAAGCACACCGTTGCCTCTCTTATCTCTTTCTGGGAGGGGAGCCCCGATAAGAAAAACTACCGGCGTTACAATATCCGCTCACTAGGGGGAAAGGTGGACGATTACGGGGCTATTAGGGAGGTGGTCTCTCGTCGCTACACCCGCCTCATTAAAGAGGAGAGTCCCCTGCCTAATCTAATCTTGATTGATGGGGGGAAGGGGCAGGTTAACGCTGCCAAGGAAGTTTTATGGGAGTTGGGGTTGGATGAAATCCCTCTGGTCGCTTTAGCTGAAGAGTTTGAAGAGGTCCACTTCCCAGATGAGCGCCCTCCACTGCGTTTAGATGAGAGTTCACAAGCCCTTAAAGTGCTCCAAGCTATTAGGGATGAGGCCCACCGCTTTGCCACCTCACTCAACCTTCAACAACGCTCCAAGGAGGCCGCTTTTACCTTGTTGGAGTCGATTGATGGGGTGGGGCCACAGCGAAGTCAGCGTTTAATGCAAACTTTCGGTACTCTAGAGGCCCTCTTAGCGACACCCCCCGAAGATATTGCCCGATTGGCTAAAGTCCCCTTAAAGGTGGCACAGCGGGTTATTAAAACTTTGCATCTCTAATTAGGGAGAGGAAGGGAAAAGAGGGACTCTTTGCCCCTTTTTTAACGATAATAGTTGCCAAGAGACGTTCAAAGAGGAGCATACTGTAGTCGTTGGGCATCTCCCTGAGGAGGAGGTCTACCTCCCCTAGGCGGGCGATTATAGTGTGGGTTTGCTCCAATGTGTAGTTCTTAACAGCTGCCCCGTAGTTGGAGATATCTTGTCGCCGTTTTATGGGGGCCTCCTTTCCCATGACACTCACCTCCTTAAGTGCATCCTCAAAGAAGAGTCCTTCCGCGAGGAGCTCTTGGAGAGAGACGAGGCGACGTAACTGCCAAATCAGGGTAGCTAAAATTGAGATGGGGTGGTTTTGGGAGTCGTTAAAGAGGTGGTGGAGGGTCTCAACAGCTTTGGGGTAATCGGCTATAGCAATGGAGTCAAAGAGGGAGAAGACACTCACTTGTCGGGTGTGTTGGATAAACTGTTCGACACTTTGGGAAGTGATCACCTCAATTTGTTCACTGCGGGCGTAGGTGATTAGTTGCTCAGCAACATTGCCCAACTCTTGGGTGTTGTTCTCAACCAACTCTAAGAGTAGGTCGATGGCGTCGCCCTTAATGGCAGTTCCTCCTCGGCTGAAGCGCCCCTTGAGCCAATCGGCTTTACGGTTATCAAACATCTCCCAGAAGATCTTCGTCTCCGATTTAGGTACTAGGGAGGATATTTTAGAGTTGATAAATGTATCGTCGCTCATAATAACCAGAGTGGCACTCTCACTCGGAGTTTTAAGATAGGCGACCAGCTCTTTAATTTGGTCACTTCCCAACGCTTCGCCTTGGCTTAAGATTACAAGGCGATGGTCGGCAAAGAGGGAGTTGTTTTGAAGGGCCCCCACAATCTCCCCCTCTTTGGTCTCAAAGGCGTAGAAGCGGTAGGTCTCAATTTGAGAGTTGAACTCTCTCTCAAGTGAGGACTGAATCCCCTTGAGAAATTCTCCCTTCTCCCCCGCTTCAGGCCCTAAAAGGAGGTAAACGCGCTTACTAGAGGCCATAGTCGCGGATTATAAGGTGGAGCTTCCCTAGAATGGTGACATCTTTAGAGATGATCGACCCATACCTAGGATTCTCCGGTCTGAGTTCGATAGCCGAAGGGGTGAGGTAAAACTTCTTTAAGGTGACGTGGTTGTCGTCCCCCACCCGAGCCACAACAATTTCTCCATTGTTGACTACTTGAGTTTGGCGGATGATCGCTAAGTCTCCATCCAGGATTCCGGCATTGACCATACTATCTCCCTCCACATGGAGGGCGAAGTAGGACCCTTTAGCCTCAATCATGTTAGCGGGGAGGTGGAGGTCGTACTCTTTATTCTCCTCAGCTAAGATGGGAAGCCCGGCAGCTGTCGCCCCCAAGACAGGGATAGCGATGGTCTCTTTAGATTGTGGTTGAAATCCAATCACTTCGGTCGAACGACTAATTCCTTGAGAGGAGCGAATTGCCCCCTTTTTTTCGAGGGCTTTCAAGTGGTCGTGAGCCGCTTTTACGGTGACTTCAAAGTATCTGGCGATATCTCTAACGGCGGGGGCATAAGAGTTCTCTTCGATATACTCTTTTATAAATTCGAGCACCTCTGCTTGCCTCGGGGTTAGTTTTTTCATCCAAGCCTCCTACTCTTCAAATCGGTTGAGGAAGAGTTGTTTGATGGCACTAGCTGCCTCCTCCTCATCGGGACCCTCGACAGAGATTGTGAGGCGACTTTTGTGGGTTGCCCCCAATGTAATAATCCCCATAATCGACTTCCCATTTATCTTCATATCGTCCTTCTCTATCAGGAGCTCCGATTGGTAACGATTAGCCACCTTTACAAGCATAGCTGCCGGACGAGCATGTATTCCGGCCTCGTTCATCACTTCAACTTCAATTCGCACCATCGTCAAAACGTCTCCTCGTCTCTGTAGTAGAGGTTTTTAGTCGATTCACTTTCGAGCCACTTTAAGACGTTTTGATCAAACTCTTTGGCCGAATAGTACCCCATCATCTTTAACCGTTCATTGCGGGCTGCTGTCTCTATTATAATTGGAATATTGCGTCCTGGCTTTACTGGGATCTCCACCTTGGGGATCTCTATTCCCAAAAGGGTTTCAAAGATCTCTTCTCCTAAGCGGTCATAGTCCTTAGTAGAGTCCCACTCTTCGAGGTGGACTAAGAGTTGTATCTGTTTGCGCTCCCTAATTGAACCCACCCCATAGAGGTTGGCGATGTTGATAATCCCCAATCCTCTAATCTCCATATGGTGGGCTAATAGTGGGTTCTTGCCACTCCCGATGAGGTGGGTTTCCCCGATGTTGCGCAACTTTACGGTATCGTCACTTATGAGGCGGTGGCCCCTCTCAATTAATTCAAGGGCTGTCTCACTTTTACCGACACCACTTTTACCAGTGATGAGTACCCCCACCCCAAAAACTTCTACTAAAACTCCGTGGATGGTGATAGTTTGGGCAAACACCTCATCAAGGAGTTGAATAAGAGCTCTAGAGAGCTCGCCCGAAGAGAGGGGCGTTTGGAGGATTGAGCACCCTGAGCCTTCAGCAAGCTCAATAAAGAGGGGGTTGGGCTCCCCTCCGCTACAGAAGATACAGGTGGGGATAGGGTAGGCGAAGAAGCGCTCTAGGGTGGCACTATCGCCTTTTTTCTCCAAATATTGCTGCTCCCCCCGTCCAAAGAGTTGGATTGAGTCGTGGCTAAACTGGTCGAAGAAGCCACTTAGGGGGAGCCCCGGGCGGCTAATATTGGAGGAGGTGATTTTTCTAGAGAGGCCACCACGCCCCGCAATGCAGGTGAGTTGGAGGTGGTTGTGCTCTTTCAAGTCGAGATCTAGCAAATCTAAAATGGAAAATTCAATCATAACTTCTCCTCGAGAACTATAACACATCACAAAAGTTAAGGTAAGCGTTTGTTGAGTAGTTGCCCCTTATTAGGGGACAAAAATGCCCTAGGAGTCCTAGGGCAGCTGTTATAAAGTAACTACTACTATGAGTGGTCTTGGATCTTCCCCTTCTCTTTACGGGCGACTGCTTCCAACTTATCGACTAAGAGCTCAATACCTTCATACAGCTCATAACTGTCGGTACTCACCATCTTAACTAGTCCCCAAGAGAAGTGGACTTTACCGTCGAGGTGAAATCCTTGACCAATACTCTCTCTAGTGACAGAGATAGTTAAGTTGTGGATGAAGTTTTCAGCAAATGCAAGCTTCTGTAGTTTTTTGTCGAAAAACTCTTGTGTTGCCTCACTTACGTTGTACCGGATTCCTTTGATTTCTACGTTCATAGGGCCTCCTTGAGAAGTGTTCTATAAAAAGAATAAGGGTGTAGGTGGTAAAAGTCAAATAGAATGGATTAGCTTTCGCGGATGAAAGAGGGGTCAATATTCAACTCATTACGATATTTAGCAACGGTACGGCGGGCAATTTTTATCCCCTTCTCATTGAGGATATCGGCAATCTTCTGATCAGAGAGGGGGCGCTCCCCGGTGTGCCCATCGATAATCTCTTGCACCATCTCCATTACGGCCCGTTTGGAGACCTCCCCCTTATCTTTAGGAAGGGCTGAACTAAAGAGCTCCTTTAGAGGGATAATCCCCCAGTCGGTGTCGATGTACTTCCCCTGCACCGCCCGCGAGATAGTTGTCTCGTGGAGGTCGAGCTTCTCAGCCACATCGCGGTAGGTGAGGGGTTTTAAGTAACGGGGGCCTTTGAGGAAGAACTCATTTTGAATCTCAAAAAGCTCAAGGCCGAGGCGTTCAATGGTGTCGCTACGCATCTCAATTTGGGAAATCAGCTGTTTGGCCGCCCTTATTTGTTGGGAGATATAAGAGGTGGTCTTTTTATACTCTTTGTCGCGAGGGTCCCCTTCAAGGGAGGAGAAGTTGGGGTCGATTGAGAGGGTGGGGACATTCTCTCGGTTGAGCTTTAGTTGCAACTTCCCTCCAATGCGCCTAATCATCAAATCGGGAATCACATATTGGGTTTCACTGCTCGAGTAGAGGTGTCCGGGGTAGGGGTTAAGCCCTTTAAGGTAGTCGGCAAGGAGTTCAACCCTCTCTGGCTCAATTTCGAGCTCTTTGGCAATCTCGCTATATTTCTTTAGCCGCACCTGTTCAAGGCACTCGTTGACCAGTTTGGTAAAGAGGTCGAGCTGTTCTTGGCTCAACTGGTCACCTTTGGCTTGGACTATTAAAGATTCTCTAAAGTCACTCACCCCCACTCCCACTGGGTCGAGGCTTTGGATAATTGGCAGAACCTTTTCTAAGAGTGGCTCATCGCCCTCTTTAATCAATTCGTGGGGTGGGTTTTTGTGAAACCCATGTTCATCGAGGTTGCTAATAAGGAGGGCCCCCACTTCACACTCCTCTTTCGTGAGGCGCAGGAGTCCCAGTTGCCTTAAGAGGTGCTCTTGGAGAGTCTCCCCCCGAGCTAAGACCCCCTCTAGAAATTGTTGGTTACGGTCAGCAGCCTCTTGGTCGTAGTAGGAGGAGAGGCGCACATTTGGGCGATGGCTAGAGCGATAGGGGACAGAATCACTATAGTCGTCTTCTACTCTTTTGCGCCCCTCTCGGTCGCTAATTCTCTCTAAAGAGAAACCCCTTTCAGATGGGATTTCGAGGGCTGGGTTTTGTTCCACCTCACTCTTAATCTTCTGCTGCAACTCGAGGGTGTTCATCGCTAAAATTTCAAAAGTTTGAATCAGTTGGGGAGAGAGGGTCAGTTGCTGCTTTAGCGTTTGCTGGAGCCCCAAAGTTGGGTTCATGTGAGCCCACCTTCATTGCTAAAATCGTCTCCAAAGTAGATGCGACGGGCCTCCTCATTCTGGAGTAGGTCGCTTCGTTTGCCACTCGCTAAGATCTCCCCTTCGTTGATAATGAGGGATTGGTGGGTAATCTCCAAAGTATCTCGCACATTGTGGTCGGTGAGTAAAATTCCTATCCCCCTCTCTGCGAGGGATTTAATCAATTTTTTAATCTCGTAGACCGCCTTAGGGTCGATACCGGCAAAAGGTTCATCAAGGAGCAAAAAGAGGGGGTTGCTGGCTAGGGCGCGGGCAATTTCGGTTCTCCGCCGCTCCCCTCCACTGAGGGTGTAGCCATATTGTTTGCGCACCCCTTGAAGACCAAACTCCTCAATAAGGGCCTCAATGCTCTCTTTTTTCTCTCCCCTAGTTAAATCGTCACGGGTCTCAATGACCAGCTTTAGGTTGTCTTCAACGGAGAGCTTGCGAAATATTGAGGGTTCTTGGGGGAGGTAGGAGAGACCTAAGCGGGAGCGGCTATACATTGGAAGGGTGGTCACATTGCGTCCATTGAGCAAGATGCGTCCACCATCAGCTTTTATAAAGCCGACAATCATGTAGAACATCGTTGTTTTGCCCGCTCCGTTGGGACCTAGGAGTCCTATGATTTGGCCCGACTCCATCTGGAGCGAGACATCTTTGACAACTGTTTTGCGCCCATATTTTTTCTTAAGATTTTCAGCTTGGAGTGTTGCTCTAACCATGTACCGTTCCCTTAATGTTCCCCTCCATCTCAATCTCTTCGCTATCGAGGTCGACTGTGGTTGAGGAGGCACGGTAGACATCCCCTTTCCACTCCACGACAGAGTTGCCAATCAGGGAGAGTTTTCTAGTTTCACGGTTGTACTCAATTGTATCGGCACGGCACACCATGGGACCCGAATCGGTATGGTGGAGGAGTTTGGCAGCAATTTGGATCTTTAAAATCCCTTCAGAGCGGTCATAAGCGAGGTAGGCACCGGTCGCTATAATCTCATTGTTGAGGTCTTGCACCTCTACCCACCCATCGACGAGGAGTTGTTCACTCTCGCGGTCAAAACTTATCCCAGTTGAGTTAATGATAATATTATTGGCTGAATCGGTAATTTTAACAGCGCCGTTCCCCACGAGGTAGCGAGCTTCGGGACCAATCAACTCAATTGTTTGGGCCTCAAAATTGATACTCCCTGAAGAGACACTCGCCCCTTGTGATAAGAGAATTGTCTCTTGACCTTCGCGCATTACAGCTCGAGTGTAGCCCCCTTTAAAGGAGATTGGCTCGCCCCCAAAGAGGAGGGAGAGGAAGAGTGAGAGGATAAGTACCAGTTGTAGTCGCCTAATCATAGTGGAGATGCCCCCTTTCCATCCTTAAGAACTCAAAGGTTGAGCTCTCTAGGTAGCCGGTAAAACCGACACCCTCGAGTATATCATGACCATCCTTAATTAGGGTTACTAAAGTATCGCCTTCGCTGGTGACAATTTTATCGCTATTGTTCCAAGTTAAGTGTTCCCCATAGATGGTGAAGTTTTCTTGTTGGTTTTCAATCTCTACCGCCCCCCTCATCTCAAGGTTGTTGGAGTCGGTGTCAATCTCAGCTTCGCTAAAGGAGCCAGAGAAGAGGAGCACCCTTTCGCTGTCGTGTTGTCTAAAAGAGCCACTAGTTATGTAGGCTTTGTCGTAATCTTTGTAGAGCTCTATTTTATCAGCTTCGATTTCAATAGGACGAATATCTTCTTTTGAGAAGAGATAGCGGCTTTTTATCAACTCCATATCGGGGTGTTCAGCAGGGCGGCCGTTATTAACCTCGCCCGAAGAGAAAGAACAGGCAACTAGTGTAATAGTGAGGAGTAGGGTGAGGCAAACTTTAATAGCTCTACTCTTCAACTTGGCTCTCCTCCTCTACGATACGGGTAATTTCAGGAATATATTCTCGCCCCTTAACTTTAGAGAAGAGGCGTCCCAATAAGAAGCCCAAAGCAATACCCCCTAAGCCAAACAAGATTTGGATTCCTTCACTCACATTTATTTTCAAGATAGTGGGGAGATAGTAGCCTAATGGGAAGAGGAGGACGGGAAGCAACAGAGCAATAAACCCCGCAAAGACAGTCTTCCCTGGTGGGAGGTAGAGTTCAACAACATCGCCAGCGCTAAGGGGAGACCCTGTCTTGTTGTAGGCGGTAAACTCACGATCTTTAGTGGAACAGAAGGTACTCGATTTACAGCTATTACAGGCGCTGCTACCACAGGTCACCTTCACCATCCCATTCTCCTCTATTGAAACAACCGAAGCTTGTTCGTACATATTCCCTTCTCCTATGCTCCCTTCTCTGTGGCGGTAATTGGTTCTCTCACGAGGGTGATAGCCTGGGCTTTACCCTCCTCATCAACATCAACAATGACACCCTGAAGTTGCAGTTTCGTCGATGAATCTTCGCTTCTACTGGGAATTTGGGTTATAAAGCGCTTAATCTCCACTTGGGGGAGAAAGCCCCCTACACTTTGACTACTACCACAACGGCCGTTGTCGGTGACCATGGCAGTTGCCCCCCCTAATAGGGTGGCATCACCAGTGAGCACTTTACTATGAGTCCCAATAACCCCCGAAACTTTCCCCACTAGGTGGTGGGCCATGGCCTGCTTTTCGGCAGTGGTTGAGGCGTG
>DUOJ01000063.1 GCA_012838895.1 Spirochaetales bacterium | reverse complement strand
GCTAAAGAGCTCTCCCAAATCTTCCAAGACAAACTCGAAATTGGCAAAGATGATATCTATTCGATTCGAATCCACGATAAGTACTCATTTGTAACCCTCTCCCAAGAGAATGCCGAGAAGGCAATTGAGAAGATGAACGGCATGGAGATTAGAGGCAGAGTCGCTGTTATCAGTTATTCCAATAGAGAGTAGCTATGAAAATCGAGCGACTATCCCTCGGTTCTTACCAAACCAACTGCTACCTCCTCCACTTAGGGGAGGTAGCTTGGGTAATAGACCCTGCCGACTCACCTGAGGTGATCTTAGAGAGGGTTAAAAATCTGGAAGGGGTAATTTTAACCCACTTCCACTACGACCACCTTCTCGCCCTCCCCGAATTAATTAAAGAGCACCCTGAGACAAAAATATATATCCATCCCCTCGATGCCCCCTTCTTGGGCCCAGAGGGAGGCGCTAAACTGGGTCAATTTGCCCGCTCTCTCGACCCCTCATTAAGGAGCAAGAGTGACCTCTTTTGGCGCTCTCTCCCCTCGCCAACCCACTTGATTGATGAGGGCGACATTATTGAAGGGATTGAATTGAGAGTTATCCACACCCCAGGCCACTCCCTCGGGTCAATTTGTCTCTATAGAGAAGGAATCCTATTTGCCGGGGACACTCTCTTTGCCCGCTCCATTGGGCGAAGCGACCTACCCCACAGCGCACCTGAGTTATTGATTAGTTCAATTGAGTCTAAATTGTTAACATTGCCGAAGGAGACGATTGTCTACCCGGGACACGGTCCTGAAACGACAATTGGAGATGAGCAGAGGTTAAACCCCTACCTTTAATTACCAGCTTCGTCGCCTTGGTCCCTCTTCACCACTTTTACAATCAATGCAGAGGACAGCTGATGGCATCGCCCTAAGGCGCTCTTCTGGAATTTTAGCCCCACACTGGACGCAAACACCGTAACGCCCATTCTTTAGACGTGATAGAGCTGCTTCAACGCTCTTTAAGCGATTTGCAGCATGCTGATTCAAAGCTTCCATCTTCTTACTAGCAATATCATCAGCGGCAATATCGCCTAGGTCTTTAGTCCCCATAGCGTTAATCATTGCTCGAAAGTCATCATCTTCACCAGCAATCGACTCAAGGATTTCTCTGCGCTGCTCTAATAGAACCTGCTCCATCTCAGCATAAAAATCTTCACCCATACCTCACCTCGTAGGTTTAATAAAAATTGTACCACTAAAGATGGTCCCATTTGTCCAATGAGTCAAGCAAATTTTGTTCTATTAGTCAACCTTGCTGGAATCTACTAACCTAAGCTAGCATTGTTTGGCTTTTGGGATTGCGTAAGGCGTAGGCCCGTGATTTACGGACACCAAAGTTGAGAAACACAAATCCATCACATTCACTCGGCATCTCGGGAACCTCAAATGAGGCTAACCCATCAACATCGAACACAACTGGTCGCCTTATGTTGATAAAGTAACCTTGGGTATCTGAATCGAGCTTGCGATTGACAAATAGATTGCTGTTTGGTCGGTAGTAGACCACTTCGGGCTCCCCGTTGTCACTTAACGCATAAGAGAACCCCATATCGGGTAAGACCGCCAGCTCTGGTCCCTTTGTAAAAGTCATCCTAACCTCCTAAGGAGTCGTCTATATGAAGATTCTACTACGATGTTTTTAGATAGAAAAGAGAAAAAGCACATAATAGTTTATAGGGTTATGACCATATAAAGTTGCTTACAAAATAGAGAGTGAGATAACCTTGGAAAGGGAATTTGCTCCCCTACTAGCCACCCGAGATGCCTATCCAAAGTTTGTAGTTACCATGGATCCCCATTTTCGAGACTCAATCGGGGGTGTTCAACACATCACACTACTGCAATTCCTAACCGATAATAACCTATATAATGTTCTATATTTTTAACTATTCTAATAGTTTGTCTATATTACCTAACGTTATCCTTGACTATTATAGTTACTCTATCTATATTTAAAGCATGAAAAGAGATCAAAGTGATATCCTTCCATCCCTTAGAAGAAAAATGGAAAAGATGGGGGAGCAAATAGCTTTAGCTAGGCTAAGGAGAAATTTATCGGTCAATTTAGTGGCTGAACGATCTGGTATTAGTCGCACTACTTTATGGGCCATCGAGAACGGATCGCCTAATGTTGCTTTTGGTTCATATGCAAAAGTTCTTTTAGCTCTTAACTTAGCTGATGATCTCTTATTGATAGCCCAAGACGACGTTGTTGGCAGAAGGATGCAAGACTTAAAGCTTCCAGTCAGGAAAAGGGCTACTAAGGATATTTAAGTGGAAAAAACTATAGAGGTTTATGCAGCTTGGAATGAATTTCCTCAAGAGACATTGATTGGAACTCTCTATATAGATAAAAAAGGGGGTGAAGAGATCTTTGCTTTTGAATATGAGAAGCAATGGCTGGTAAACTTTGCTAAATACTACCATCTAGATCCCGACATCTACCCTTTTGCTGGGCGACAATACCCTAAGCCTGATAAGGCTTGGTTTGGCATGTTTTTTGATTCAGCTCCCGATAGATGGGGCAGAACACTTATGCAACGCAAAGAGTCAATTTTAGCTAAAAGAGAGAATAGAACTGCGCGTCACCTTAATGAGTCTGATTACTTATTGGGAGTTAACGATTTTGTCAGAAGTGGAGCTCTAAGATTCAAAGAGAAAAACTCAGAAGAATTTCTTGCAAAAGGGGATGACTTAGCAATACCCCCCCTTGCTAGATTGAGAGAATTGGAGCATTGGAGTTTAAGTTCAGAGGGCGATAGTAAAGAAGATGAGTGGGTATTGCAGTTAATTGAACCAGGTTCTTCGCTAGGGGGAGCGCGCCCCAAAGCCTCTGTGATTGATGAAAGAGGTGAATTGTGGATTGCTAAATTCCCCTCTATGGGTGACCTAACCAATGTTGGTGCGTGGGAAAAAGTTGCCCACACATTGGCCGAACTATGTAAAATTAGAGTTCCCAAAACACAAATAGAATCTTTCTCAAAGCAAGGAAGTACTTTTTTAACCAAGAGATTTGATAGGATAGGAAAAAATGAGAGACTCCAATACACCTCCGCCCTTAGTCTTCTAGGGAGAAAAGATGGTGAAAGAAACGCGAGTTATCTCGAAATAGTTGAATTCATCGTCCAATATGGGAGTGACATTAGTGCTGACCTGAATCAACTATTTCGGCGGGTATTGTTTAACATAGCTATAGCCAATACCGACGACCATTTAAGAAACCACGGTTTCATTTTAAGTCGTAAAGGGTGGAAATTATCGCCAGCTTTCGACTTGAATCCTAACCCTCGTGGAAATTCGCTAACTTTAGCCATAGATGAAATAAACCATCACCTCGATTTTGACCTTGTTGTTAGTCAAGCCAACTATTATAGATTAAGCCACAAAGAAGCCTGTGCAATAAAAGATGAGATGTTAGACAAAATTGCTATGTGGCGTGATATCGCCACTTCTCTCAATATTGCCAACCACGAAATAGACCAGATGCAACATGCCTTTAAGTTACAATAGAGCTTTATTGCTTTAAAAACTCCTCAATTACCCCCCTAAACTCATCATAGGTGGTGGTAAAGGGGAGATGGGGCTCCTCTTTTAAGATCCCCTCGGGAGCTCTAAAGAGGGCGCCGGCATCGGCCTTTTTAATCATTGAGAGGTCGTTGTAGGAGTCCCCTCCGGCAAACACCTTGTAGTTGAGACTCTGCAGGGCTTCGACAGCCTTTCTCTTACCATCCCTCTGGCGGAGCTTGTAGTCGATTATCATATTGGTATGGGGATCAACTATTAGGTAGTTACACAAGAGAGTGGGCCAACCCAGCTTCTCCATCAGGGGGGAGGCAAACTGGGTAAAGGTGTCGCTCAAGATAAACACCTGGGTCTTCTCCCTCAAAGAGGTGAGGAACTCATAGGCCCCCTCAAGGGGCTCCATAGTTCCAATCACCGCCTGGATATCGCTTAGGGTTAACTTGTGCTCCTCTAAAATCTTTAGGCGTCCCTTCATCAAAACATCGTAATCGCTAACATCACGGGTGGTGAGACGTAGCTCTTCAATACCACTTTTTTCAGCGACGTTAATCCAAATCTCGGGTACCAGTACCCCTTCAAGGTCTAAACATACAACTCTCATACTCTCTCAAACTCTCCACTATTGGCAGCCTTTAAAAGGGCTAAAATTACTTTTGTCTGGTTCAATGTATTCTCTAAGGATCCACTAAAGGGGACCCCTGTATAGGCAGAGCGGGCAAAATTCTCACACTCTAGCCGGTATTGGTCACTTGCCCTAAAGGTGTAACTCTTCACAACACCCTCAGTCTCATCGCCGTAAACCTTAAAGCCATACTCTTCATCGCTATTACTAAAATAGGTGCGGTCCACCTCAATACGGTACTTATCGGTGTAGAAGGTCATCTGAGTGGCAAGGGGATGGCGCATGCCACAGGCAAAGCTCATTTGTCCTCCATTGGGGAAACGAAGAAGTCCACTGGTGTGGTTATCAACATTGAGGAGAGGGTCCCTCTCCATTAAGCAGGCCACTTCAACCGGCTCCTCGCCAAACATCCAGCGACCCACCACTAGGGGGTAGACCCCAATATCCCAAAGAGAACCACCCCCCTCTTCACAAGGGAAGGCGTTGCGCACATCTTGGGGATTATCGTTGTAGAGGTAGAAGACTCCATGGGCACTGCTTAGACTTCCCAATTCTTTATTAACAAAAAGCTCTCTTAACCCCTGAAGGCGCTCTTGGTGGAGGGTAGCGTAAGCTTCCCCTATTAATTTACCACTCTTAGCACGGAGGGCCATCAACTCCTCAATCTCTTCAACTGAGAGGGCTAGCGGTTTTTCACAGAGGACATGCTTTCCCGCCTCAACCGCTCGCCTAGTCCACTCAACATGGAGGTGGTTGGGGAGGGGGATGTAGATAAACTCAATTGAGGGGTCGCCTAAAAGCTCCTCGTAGGAGCCGTAAGAGAGGGGAATATTGTTCTCTTTGGCATACTCAGCAGCTCTCGCTTTATCACGCGAAGCAACAGCAACTAATTCACACGCCCCACTTGCCTGTAGTGATGGGATAAATTGTCTACGGGCAATATCGGCTGTTCCTAGTATTCCCCAGCGACTTTTTCTCATACCACACCTCCAGTTGCCAAATAGTGCCCCGATTAACCCAGAATGGCAAGGGTTGCCACACAAAGAATCAATGTCTCACTCAGTTCCACAGTGGCCCCCAACACATCCCCAGTAACCCCTCCTATTAAGGAGCGCGCCCTTAAGGCGATTAGGAGAGTGACCACCAAGCCCACCCCAAACAAAATGGCTACCTCCCAAAGGTGAGAGGGAAACAGAAGAAGGGAGAGGAGAACCCACCCAAAAGAGACTAAGAGATGGCGCAGTTTTCCGTCGTTTATTTGAGAGAACGCCTTACCACTCTCTCTGGCATAAGGGTTAAAGAGAGCTTGGGCTACCACAAAGAAGCGCGAAAGGAGAGGGGCATAAAAGATAAAGGCTCCCCGGCCACCCTCAAGTAAAAGAGTTGTTGCGACCACCTTAAAAATTAGAGTTAAAAGGAGGGCAGTTACTCCGAAGACACCCGTTTGATGGTCTCTCATAATTTCCAAACGGCGCTCTTTACTATTACCACCTCCAAAGCCATCGAAGGTATCAGCGAGACCATCGAGGTGGAAAGCGCGTGTTAGTAGGGCTAATAAGGCCACTATTAGCGTTGCCAACAGAGGCGTGGGGAGATTGATCTTAGAGACAAAGTAGAGGATTCCCCCTAAAAGGGCCCCCACTGGAACATACCAGTAAAATCCCGTTGCCCCACTCTCACTCTCTTTGCCTGGGAAGGGGATAATAGTGAGCGTTCTAACGGCTGTGGCTAAGCCCCACCCCTTCACACCTCTCCCCCTTTTACAACGACAGGAATTCCAGCCACCATCCATACCACCTTGTCGGCTATTTGGGCAACTGCTTGGTTTAGCCACCCGGCGTGGTCGCGGTAGTGGCGACTCAATTGAGTCGCAGGAATAATCCCCTGCCCCACTTCGTTGGTTATAATTATCAAATTGGTTCTATTGTTTTTGAGAGCCTCGATAAACTCTTCAACCTCACTATAGTAATCTAGTAGACCACGTCGATGGAGAACATTGCCCAACCAGACGGTGAGGCAGTCTAAAAGGACGACACTGGCCCCCTCTGTTTTTGCAAGGGCCTTAGCTAAATCAAGCGGCTCCTCAATTGTTTTACTAAAGAGTCCTTCACGTCGCTTCTGGTGAGCTTCAATCCTTTTTGCCATCTCCTCATCGGTCACTTCGGCGGTCGCTATGTAGAAGCGCTCCCCCTCAATCGCCTTTGCAAGAGCCTCGCCGTAGCTACTTTTGCCACTCCTTCCCCCCCCAATAATTAGGGTAATTTTACCTCTCTGCATGGCGGTCGACTCCTTGTTTTTTTAAGAGGGCTACCGAATCGGTCACTTTAGCATCGCTAAAGGGGGTCATATCGAGATAAAGATTTAAGGCCTGCCTAATAATGGGCCACGCTACAGCTGCCCCGCTCCCCTCACCCAAGTGCATCGAGAGGTCCAAAAGGGGTTGTGCTTTGAGGAGCTTGAGGAGGTTTGCATGACCACTCTCTTTCGATTGGTGGCAAAAGATTAGGTAATCTCTTACCGCTGGCTCGATGGTGGTCGCAATTAGGGCCGCAACGGTCGTTATAAAACCATCAACCAAGATTACCATTCGATGGTGGGCCGCTGCCATCATCCCCCCCACAATCGCTGCAATCTCAAAACCCCCATAGGTGGCTAAAGCCTCTAAAGGGTCACTTATCTTGCCGTGGAGGGCAAGGGCTCTATTTAGAACTTGCTGTTTATGGAGGAGCCCCTCATTACTGAGACCTGCCCCCCTACCGGTGCACTCTGCGATAGGCACAGAGGTTAAGCTGGCCATCAAAGCAGAGGCGCTGGTGGTGTTACCCACCCCCATCTCTCCGAAAGCGACCACTTTAATCCCCTCTTTTGCTAAGCTCAAAACCTCTTCTTTGCCTGCACCAAGGGCTGATTCTAGTTGTTCCCTATCCATAGCCTTATGGCGAGCGAAGTTGGCTGTCCCATAACCTATCTTTTTGTCTGTTATCTTTAAGGAGGGATCAAAATCGTAGTTAACTCCCACATCAATCACCCGCAACTCAATCCCATTTTCACGACAAATTAGTCCGATGGCTCCACCCCCGTGGGCAAAGTTGAGGCACTGTTGCCAAGTAATCTCTTGAGGACTAGAGCTCACCCCTTCCGCCACAATCCCATGGTCAGCGGCAAAGAGGAGGAGGGCTGGTTCCCCTAATGTGGGTCTCAACTCCCCCCGTATCGCCACTAAGCGGACAGCCACCTCTTCAAGGCGCCCTAAGGAGAGCTGCGGTTTGGCTTTGGCGTCCCATATCTGCCAAGCCTCTCTCTCTAATGTGGTAGTACAAGGTGTTACTTTATCAAACAACATAGTGCTAGTTTAACTGTGCCCCACAAAAGAGTCTATCATTAGGGGGCAAAAATAGTGGGATAGGAGTTCTTCATCCCCCGTTGCAACCAAAGATTGGGGATTACCAACCAGTTGTTATCGAGGGGTGGGTCAACTATCTCCGATTCTTTAAAGGTCTCAATCAAGTAATCACGCACGCCCTTATCGCCAATTGGCTCAACCCTGTTAACATCTATGTTAAGTTCTTTAAGATAACTCCCCTCTCCCAAAGCACGCTCTGAGTTGAGAACGACTCTATAGAGGCGCTCTTTTCTAAAGGGTTCACCGGTGCGTGCAGTCTTAATTGTCACCCGCTCTCCAGCAGCCTTGGTGATATCGACAACGTAGTTGAGCCCCGCTAAACTCTCCCACTCCGGCCAATTGAGTTCACCTAAGAGGAGATCATCGAGTGATTTCATCTGGTTATACCAGCCACCGTAAGAGAGTTCGAGGTACTCTTTTATCTCTTCTCCACTCATCTCAATGGTGACTAGATAGTTGTCTCTGGGATAAATTCTGTAGAAATCTCTAATCTTAACTTCCCCCTCTAGGAGAACCTCATCAAAGACACTAACTGGGGCTATAGAGAGTTCCGCTCCACTCTTCTCAAGTTGTACCATATGGATTAGGTCGACAAATTTAGAGTCGGTAAAGAGGGAGTCGCGTGAGGAGATTGATTCACTGATAGCCCCTACAGGGCTATTGAACCACCCCTTAGCCAACTCAAAACTCCCCTCTAATTTATCGAAAAGAGGTTGGTCAACTTCAAAAGAGGCCCCTTTCAAGAGCCCCTTTTCTACACTAACGACTCCTGTATCGCTCATGGTGACCCTAGCCGTCACAACTGTTTTGGCCTCCGCATCAAACTCGTTGGCTGAGATAATCAGGTCAAAATCACTTAAATCACTTTCTACGCCCCCCGCATCAAAGAGCCCCACTATTACATCAGGATTCTCCCCCTTTATTTGGGGGAGGACCCACTCCAAGGTCTCTTCAATCGGTTCCAAAATTATTAGGTTGGCCAAAGAGGGGGGCAGCGAGGTGGCATTAACAGCTCCAAAGAGAGCTACCTTTATCCCACCCTTCTCCACCATTAGATAGGGCAAAGAGAGCCTTTCACTTGTCCCTCTAAGGGTGGCATTGGCCATCAAGTAGGGGTAGTGGGCCTCCCCGGCTATCTTAAGGAATACTTCACTATAGTTAATCAAATCCCTCTCTGCTACGGTAGCAGCGTCGTACTCCATTGCGTTCATCATCTTCGGGATAATGTGCTCACCTGTGGTCTCTGCCCGGTTGAAGTAACTTAAGAGGGAGCTCTCTTCCAACATTGCCCCCACATCGACTAAAAGGAGACTCTCCCCTTTAGCTCGCTCATTTTTAACGTAGGAGGAGATGTTTAGTAAGCTACTCTCTCGTACACTCTCCCCAATTAGACTATAGGGGAAAAGTGCCCCTTGAACATTGCCAGTGGCAACTATTTGAAGGCTCTTCTCAACGATAGGAATGGCTACCTCCTCCACAAGAGGGGGCTCATCAGACACGATTACCTCTTTGGGTAGGGGCTCAATTGGAGAGACAACCTCTTGCGTGGTGGTACAACTAAAAATAGTCAGTAGAGCCATAAATAAAACCCATATTATCTTCTTTTGCATTAGTTAAACCTCCACTCTTTACTCCCCTTATGATAGACTTCCCCCATGCAGAATGCAATTCATTATTTCCTCGCCACCATAATCGGTTCCCTAGTCTCTGTTATGGTAATTTTCAATACTCGCCTCGGTGAAGCCTCAACAATGGCCCTCTCTTTTATCGCTAACCATGTCGTTAGCATAGTCGTTTTAACCCTCATCCTCCTCATTGTACGCCTTAAAAGAGGGCGACCAGCTGAGAGAAAAAAAGCCCCTTGGTACCTCTGGTTTGGGGGAGTCTTTGGCTATTTCATCCTCAACTCTAACTATGTGACGATTATCAATGTGGGGGCTTCGCTGATGATGGCTACAGCTGTATTTGGACAATCATTAGCCTCCCTTATCTTCGATTTGACAGGGTTTATGGGGAGAAAAATCTACCCGGTGAGTCGTTATAAAGCCCTCTCCCTCTCCCTCAGTTTAGTTGGGATAGTAGTGATGGGCTTTGAGGGGGGAACCTTTGCCATCTCCTATCTCCTATTAGGTACATTGACTGGGGTGATTACTATGGTACAGATGGTCTACAACTCCCGCTTTGCCACCTACAAAGGGGTCTTCTTCAGCGCTCGTCAAAATGTAATTAGCGGTCTCATCTTCGCCCTAATAATCTATGCCTTCACCCAAGCTGAGCGCACCATTGAGGCCTTTAAAGGGATTGGCCAAATCCCCATGCCTCTCCTTGTAGGGGGTGGCCTCCTCTCGGTGGTGGTAGTTTCAGGGTCCAATTTTGTGTTACCTAAGCTACCCGTTATCTATTCAGCCCTCCTTATGAGTGCCGCTCAGATTATTACATCGCTAGCAATCGACTACTACTTCTACAACCTTTTCTCCTACCCCCTCTTAATTGGGACCTTAATTATCCTCTTGAGTATGGTCTTAAATGTGGTTGTCGATTTAAAGGAGCGGGAGAAGTTAGTCTGAGGACTCCTCTTTAGCCTGCCGTTGTTGTCTCTTCTCTTTCATAGTTTGGCGCTTCTGTTTCTCTACCACCTTACGGTAGGCGCTCCCACTGCCAATCATCACGGCAATTGGTTTGAGAGATTGGACGTTGGCACACACGATTTGAATCACACTGGTGATGGGGACTGCCAAGAACATCCCTGCAACGCCCCAGATATAACCCCAAAGAGAGAGGGAGACTAAGATAATAAAGGGGGAGAGGTTGAGCTGTACCCCTTGGATACGGGGGTCTAAGATATTACCCAACACCATCTGAATTGAGATCATCAAAACAGCAACGTAGATTACGTTGGCCCAGATGGGGAAGAACTGAAGAATTGCCATCACAATCGTCATCGCTGTGATAACTATCGATCCAATATTGGGGATAAAGTTTAAGACAAAGGCAAGAACCCCCCACATGATAGCAAAGTCGAGTCCAGTAGCTAAACTAGCGAGATAGAAGAGGACTCCAGTGGCAAAACTAATCATCGCCTTTAAAAGAAGGTATTTTGATATCTGGCGATTAATCCGTTCAAAGAGGACTGCTACACGCATCCCCTTTCCGCTCGGAATGCCCACCTTAAGCTTTGGAATTAAAGATTGGCGCTCTAGAAGGAGGAAGAGGACAAAGATATAAATCAGCGAAGCGCGTGAGACAAAATTTATCGCCTTCCCACTCGCCGAGGTGAGAGAAGAGATGACCAACCCTTGCCAATCAAAATTGATAAAAGATAAAAGACTCGCCCCCTCGTCAAGACCAATTTTTTCAGCTATCCAGTTATCTATCACCACAAAGCGCCGAATATACATTGGAAGGCGTTGAACTAGGCGGTCAATTGTAAAAAAGAAAAACCAAGCAGCTACAAAAAGGACAATCAGCAAGAGGAGCATCACTATTAGCACCCCAATCCAGCGGGGTACTTTCAACTTCTCTAGACGATTTAATAGGGGATTAAAAAAAAGGAAGAGGAAGAGAGCGATAACCAGAGGAAGGGTCACCACATCGGCTATTTTTAGGGTCGCAAAGACTAGGATTACAGCAATCACCAGCAGTGCGGTTTTGCCCGCATCTTTAGCAGGGCTCTTATTCTCTTCCATTGTCCAACTATAAGCCATTCTTGGCAATGAGCGCAATATCTGATATTTAAAGATATAATGAAAAATCTAAAAAACTTAGAGAGGGTTACTATTGTCTTAGTTGACCCTCAAGATGGAGCTAATGTGGGGGCAGTCTGTCGGGCAATGAAGACGATGGGACTCTCCAAACTCACCATCGTGGGCGAAAGAGAGTACTCTGAAGAACGGGTCAAATCGCTAGCTGTCCACGCCTCAGACCTTTGGGACAACCACCGACGCTACCCTACCCTTGCCGAGTCAGTAGCAGAGAGTATCCTCGTGGTGGGGGCAACACGGAGGCGTGGGAGGCGACGCAAATACTTCACCCTCTTTCCCGAACAACTGGCCGAGAGGATTAATCAAACCGGCGAAGGGGAGATCTCAATTGTCTTTGGACGCGAGAGTGATGGACTCACCGATGCTGAGCTCGCCCTCTGCCACATAGGGGTAAAAATTCCCACAAGCGACGCTTTCCCCTCCCTAAACTTGAGCCAAGCGGTCCAGATAATTGCCTACACCCTCTTTAGAGAGACAACACCCATCCCCCCCTTTACCCCCATCAAAGAGGAGCGCCTCAATGAGGTGATTGAGACTATCGCTGAGGCCTTCGAGGTGATAAAATTCTACAAACAAGATGAGCGCAAAGAGGTGGAGAGTTTTTTCCACGACATCTTAGGGCGCTCCACATTAAGCGAGAAGGAGGCACAGCGACTCGAGAAGATCTTTGTTAAGATGGGTCGCATAAAGGTGCATAAACAGAATGATGAGACAACAGATTGAAAAATTCCTAGAGCCAATGCCGGTGGTTGTAGCCCACCGTGGTGATAGCATTAACCACCCCGAGAACACACTCGAAGCTTTTTTAAGCGCCACCGAGATGGGGGTCGATGTGATAGAGACCGATGTCCACCTGAGCAAAGATGGTCATGTCGTTATCTGGCACGACAACACCCTGGAGCGTACTACCGATGGGGTGGGACGCCTCGAAGATTTCACCCTTGAAGAGTTGAAGAGGGTTGATGCCGGGTTCCAATTCACCCCAGATGGGGGCAAAACCTTCCCCTTTAGGGGTAAAGGCGTCCGCCTAGCGACCCTCGACGAGGCCCTCGAAGCCTCTCCTAAGATGCGCTTCAACGTCGACCTCAAGAGTCGCGAAGAGGGGATTGTAGACGCCTTTGAACGGGTAGTACAACAACACAACGCCGAAGAGCGGGTCCTCTGTGCTAGTTTTCACCTTAACCATCTTAAAGCAATGCGCCAGCGTAATAATAAAATCTTAACGAGTATCACAACCTTAGAGGTGCTCCCCCTCCTCTTAAAGCAAAAGTTGGGTATCCTCCCTAAAACTCTCTCCCCGGAGAGGACAATTGTCTTTCAAGTACCGGTGAAGCAGTGGGGCATTCAGGTTATTACCCCTCGCTTTATTGAGGCGTTTCATGAGAGAGGAGCCGTTATCCAAGTTTGGACCATTAACGATGAGGAGGAGATGCGCTCTCTTTTAGAGATGGGAGTCGACTCAATTATGACCGACAACCCGGCAGCCGCCATTAAGGTTGCTACCGAGCTGAAGTTACGCTAAACAGTCTCTTATATTAAGAGGCAATCGGCGTCGAGGTTCTCCGATTCGATATCTTTAAAGTATTTATAGGTTCCCACTTTTAGATTGTTGGTAGCTTCCTCGTCGCAGACAACCAGAGCCCTCTGGTGCATTTGGAGGACACTACAGGTCATGGCGTGGGTCACAGGTCCCTCAACCATGGCCTGGAGGACATGAGCCTTCCCATAACCGTTGACTAAAAGGAGCACCTCTCTCGCGTCCATGATGGTCTTAATTCCAACTGTAATTGCTATACGAGGTACTTTAGTATAGTCGTTATCAAAGAAGCGGGAGTTGATTACCCGCGTATCGTGGGTCAATGTCTTAACCCTTGTTAGGGAGTTGAGCGAAGAGAATGGTTCGTTAAAAGCAATGTGTCCATCAGCCCCCACCCCTCCTAAAAAGAGGTCGACGCCCCCCACAGCTTTTATCTTGGCCTCGTAGGCAGCACACTCGGCGGGGATATCTTTAGCATTGCCATTGGGGATATTGACCTGGTCACGAGGAATATCGATGTGTGATAAAAAGTTGTCCCACATGAAAGTGCGGTAACTTTGAGGATGGTCCTCACCTAATCCAATATATTCGTCCATATTGAAGGTGACAACATTTTTAAAGGAGAGTTTGCCTTGGCGGTGTATCTCTATCAGCTGTTTGTAAGTACCGATGGGGGTTGAACCGGTAGGCAGTCCTAATACAAAAGGTCTCTCACTGGTGGGCTTAAATTCGATAATCTTATTGGCAATATAACGGGCAGCCCAAAGCGATAATTTATTGTAATCTTCTTGAATAATGAGTCTCATAGAACCCTCCTATATTTGACATTAAACCACTTTTACGAGAGGTGGGCAAGCAACCCTCAACAAATCACCCCACCCCCCAAAACCACATCATCTTGGTAGAAGACAACCGATTGCCCTGGGGTAATTGCCATTTGGGGTTCCGCAAACTTAACCTCCACTTCAGAGGTAGAGAGGGGGGAAATTAAAACCGACCTTGCCTGCGAAGTGCTTCTAATTTTAGCACTAGCCTCAATGGGCTCTTTGAGAGATTCAAAGGCAATCCAGTTGAGCTGGTCAGCTTTAAAAGCATCTTTGAAGGTCTCCTCCATATTGCCCACTATAACGCGGTTGTTATGAGCATCAAGAGCTACCACATAGAGGGGGCGCTCAGAGGCGACCCCTAAGCCTCGACGCTGCCCAATGGTGTAGTTCCAGTACCCTTTATGCGTCCCCACAACTTTGCCCTCTTGGGTGACAATCTCTCCCGATTGAGGCGGGGTGAGGAGCAGATCACTATAGTCACCACTATAGAAATCTTGACTCTCACCCTTCTCTTCTCCAAAGAGGTTGTGCTCTAAGGTGAGGCGTCGCACTTCACTCTTCTCCATCTCCCCTAGGGGTAAGATTAGCTGAGAAAGCTGCTCCTGATTTAGGCGATAGAGGAAATAGGTTTGATCTTTGTGGTTATCGGCAGCTGTTTTGAGGAGAAAGCGCCCCCCCTCCTCTACAACACGGGCATAGTGGCCTGTGGCAAATTTATCGAAAGCGATTCCTTGTTCGCGAGCAATCTTGGGAAGGGCCCCAAATTTTATAAAACTGTTACACCAGACGCAGGGGTTGGGAGTTCTCCCTGCCAAATACTCACTCTTGAAGTTTTCCAACACAATTGCTTCGTACTCTTGGGCACAATCTAGGAGGTGGTACTCAATTCCTAAGAGGTGACTGATACGGCGCGCCTCTTCAATATCTTTCTCTTCGTTGGGACCAAAACACGCCTCCCGCTTCACAACCTTAGCCAAGGGGTTCCCATCTCTCCAAATCGACATCGTGGCGCCCACCACTTCGTGCCCCATATTTTTAAGTAGCAGAGCGGCAATCGCTGAATCGATCCCTCCACTCAAACCTACCAATATGCGCATAACTACCTCCAGACAACAAAAAAACCGCCCCAGAAAATCTAGAGCGGTGTCCAAGCGAGAGCGACGGGACTCGAACCCGCGATCTACGGCGTGACAGGCCGTCGCGATAACCAGCTTCGCTACGCCCCCGTTAGCAAACAGAAGTTACAATGAAATTCCCCTTTTGTCAACACACCCTCCCAATTCGTGAAAATGGGGGGTAGCCGACCAATTCCTAAGCCTCAGGATCAAAATCTCGCTTGCCTCTTTTGCGGACACATTCGGTGAGGAGAAACTCTATCTGCCCATTGATTGAACGAAAGTCGTCTTCGGCCCACCTAGCAAGTTCTTTCCATAGGGCAGGCGAGAGACGTAGGAGGAGTTGCTTACGCTCGTTTTTCTTCTCGTCCATAGTTACCCTAGTAGAGTGTGCCACTGTTGACTATTGGCTGTACATCGCGGTTGCCACACAACACCACCAGTAGATTACTCACCATGTTAGCCTTTCGTTCTTCATCTAGATTGACTAAGTCCCCCTCATTAAGTTGGGAAAGGGCCATCTCAACCATCCCAACTGCCCCTTCAACAATTTTTTGGCGAGCAGCAATTATGGCGGTCGCCTGTTGGCGTTGCAACATAGCTGCGGCAATTTCAGGGGCATAGGAGAGGTGGGTAATGCGGCTCTCAAGGATCTCCAGACCAGCCACTTCAACCTTCTTTTGGAGCTCTTGGGCAATCTGTTCGGCAACGACGGTGGTACTCCCACGCAAAGAGGCCTCGTCATCTTCATTGTCGTAAGGGTAGTCTCTCACCACACTGCGCAGAGCTGCATCACACTGAATTGAGAGGTATTCGATGTAGTTCTCCACACTGAAAACAGCTTTGGCCGTATCGATAACTCGCCACACAACCACCACACCAATAATAATCGGATTACCTAAAGCATCGTTCACTTTTTGCTTATCGTTGTTGAGGGTGGTCGCCTTCAATGAGATTTTTCTCTTAGGCATCTGGTTTGAAGAGGAGACTTCTTGTTTAGTATCAACTTTCCCTGAAGAGGGGGCATAGGAGCCGGTAGTAATGGGGTTTACCGCTGTAACAAAGGGGTTAACCCAATAGAACCCCTCTTGCTTAATTGTCCCGTAGTAGCGCCCAAATAGGGTAAGGACAAGGGCTTCATTGGGTTTAATCACCTTGAGTCCGATATAGAGAATTGGACCTACTACAAAGCCGTAGATAGATGAAACCACTAAAATAATAGTCCTTAAAATCGCGTTGATAGGAAGGGCCATAGAGAGGACAAAGAGAAGATAGGCAATAATCAGGGTTAAAGAGATGACAATTGTGGCCAGAAGCCCGTTTGCCTTTAGAGAAAGGATTTTCTCTTCATTAAAAGTAGTAATATTCATAACACCTCCTACAATATCTTTATGATATCATTAAGATAGTATTACATCGGGACAATAAAAGCAAGATAAACTCTTTCGTTGTATTTGCCCTCCACCTTGGGTATACTGCACTCAGATTAGGAGGTATCGCAATGCAAGTCGCCATTATGGAGTTCTTCCAAAGCCTCTCTTCCCCCTTTCTAGACAAATTAGTGACTCTCATCACTATGTTTGGCGAAGAGTCTGTCTTTATTTTAGCTATCAGCTTTTTCCTCTGGTGTTACTCTAAAGAGAAGGGTTTTACCCTCTTCTCCTCCCTCTTCACCTCCCTTTTAGGGATGGGGATAATCAAAGCGATAGTGAGAGCACCGCGCCCCTTCCAGGTCCTCCCTTCGGTGGCTGGCAAGCGGGTCCAAACCGCAACTGGCTACTCTTTTCCCAGTGGTCACACAACTGGGGCCTCCTCTTTCTACAGCGGCTTGGCGTTAACTTTTAAAAAACGGTGGCTCTCAATCACCTCAGCGGTTCTAATCCTCATTGTGGGGCTATCGCGTCTCTACCTGGGAGTCCACTGGCCCCTCGATGTCTTTGGAGGCTTAGCTTTGGGTATTGGGGTCACCTTTGCAACCCACTTCTGGTTTAAGAAGCTCTACTTAGATGAGGAGCGGTTTAATCGCTTCTCTCTCATTCTAGGGATTGTCGCCTTTGTGGTAGCCTTAACGACCGCCTTCTTAGTCGAAGGGGGGGTGGCTGATAGAGTCGCTTTTAGTGACCCACTCAAACTGCTCAGCTTGGCAGCTGGAGGTTACTTAGGATTTCTCTGGGAGCGACGCAAGCTCAACTACGCCACCACCGGACCAATTTGGATAAAACTGCTCCGCTTTGTCTTAGGGGTGGTTGTTGTAGTGGGAATCCAAGGGCTCAAAGCCCTCTTGGGTAGCCACTTGGCTATCAGTTTCTTACGCTACCTACTCATTGGGTTGTGGGTTACCGCCCTCTACCCCCTCTTGGGGACGAAGATTAAGATTGGCTCAACCTACCTCTTTGAGAAGCCTACTGTTTCTTAGTCGCTAACGCCTCTTTGTAGAGCTCAATTAGGCGCTCTTTTGTCAGCTCCTCAAAGTGTGAAGGGTCTTTCTTCATCTCTTTGGGGAGGGCAAAGTTCTCCTTACCCCTCTTTCCGTAGTAGCCATAGCGCCCATAGAAGATTCCGAAAGGTTCTCCTTCGTACTCTCCATACTCCTTAAACGGTTTTTGGGGCTGTCGCGCCCCTTTCTTACCCCCCTTAGGGGTGGCAAGGAGTTTAATTGCCTCTTCGAGGGTGACGGCGAAGATATCGCTCCCTTTAGGGAGAGAGTGGGATTGCCCATCACTGGCCACATAGGGTCCATAGCGACCGTTGGAGAGGGTTATCGCCTTCCCGGTATCTGGATTAACCCCCAGCTCCTTGGGGAGTGAGAGGTAGTCGACTATCTCACTAATCTCCATCTTAAGGGGATCTTTCCCATCGGGGACACTACAGGTTTTTGGTTTGGGGTTCTCATCACTCTTAGTGCCAAGTTGGAAATAGGGGCCAAACTTACCATTCATTAAGAAGATTGGAAGGCCACTCACCTCATCGTGCCCAAACGGCTCCTCTTCCCCGTTCTTGACACCCTTCTGCTCTATCAAAGTAGCAATAACCTCATCGTTGATGGTGCTTGGGAAGTGGGTTACCGGAATTGAGACGGCCGATTCCCCCGCCACATAGGGTCCATAACGCCCAATCTTAATGGGGTAGCTGGGGGAGATGTGGGGCAATACTATCTCTTTAGCTTTGGTAGCCTCCACATTGGTCAACATCTCATCAACTTGCTTCTTTAGCCCCTTATCCCCTTCGTAGAAGGTTTTGAGGAAGTCGAGCTGGTCGACCTTCCCTTCAGCAATCCCATCAAGGTCCCCCTCCATCTTACTGGTGAAATCGTAGTCGACATAGTCGCCAAAATGTTCTTCTAACAACTGGACAACGGCAAAGGCGACAAAGGTGGGGACCAAAGCAGTTCCATCTTTCACCACATAGGTCTTCTCAAGGAGGCGATCAATAATTGAGGCATAGGTTGAAGGCCGCCCTATTCCCTGCTTCTCCAACTCCTGAATTAGAAGAGCTTCGGTGAAGCGTGCAGGGGGTTGGGTGTTGTGCTCTATCGCCTCAATCTCTTTGAGGGAGAGCACCTCCCCCTCATGCAATTGGGGGAGAAGTTTTTCACTATCATCAAGGGCTGCTTCAGGGTCATCCTTCCCCTCAACATAGACCCTTATAAATCCAGGAAAGAGGATACGGGTACCACTGGCGACAAAGATTGCCTCATCAGCCTCAATCTTCACTGTAGTGAAGGCTTTGAGCGATTCGGCCATTTGGCTCGCCAAAGTGCGTTTCCAGATTAGCTCGTAGAGGGCTTTATCTTTACCACTCAGTCCACTCTGGTTGGGGTGGACAAAGTTGTCCCCTGCCGGCCTAATAGCTTCATGGGCCTCTTGGGCTTGCTTACTCTTAGCCCCATATTGGCGAGGGGTAGCTGAGAGAAACTCCTCTCCATAGAGGCTCTTGACGGCATCGCGAGCCCCCCTTAGCCCCTCTTGGCTGAGGGTTGGCGAATCACTACGCATATAGGTTATTAACCCACTCTCGTAGAGTTTTTGGGCAATGCTCATGGTCTGTTTAGCACTCAGGTGGAGCTTGCGGTTCCCCTCCTGTTGCAAAGTGGAGGTTATAAAAGGAGGGGCAGGACGCTGACTCTTCTCCCTCTCCTCTATTGAGGCAACCTTCCAAGTAGCCCCTTTTAGCTTTTGAGCCAAAGCATTAGCTTCAGCCTCATTTAAAAGGAGTACCTTCTTCCCTTTTAGCTTACCGCTATTGGGGTCAAAATCTTTTCCAGTGGCTACTTTTTTATCACCGACCGATTCGAGTTTAGCCTCGAAGGTGTTGAGGAGGGCCTTAAGGTCCCAGTAGGAGGCACTCACAAAGCTGAGGCGCTCCCGCTCTCGGTCAACCACCATTCTGAGCCCAGGGGATTGGACCCGCCCGGCAGAGAGACCCGTTTGGGAGAGTTTGCGCCACAAGACTGGCGAGAGGGTGTAACCAAAGAGGCGGTCTAGTATACGGCGCGCCTCTTGGGCATTAACCAACTCCATATTTAGCTCTCTTCCATGGTCTAAGGCGTGGAGGATGGCTCGCTTGGTGATTTCGTGAAACACCATCCGCTGGTAGGGTACTTTAGGTTTGAGAAGTTCAAGCAAGTGCCAAGAGATACTCTCCCCCTCTCGGTCTTCATCAGTTGCAAGGAGGAGATTGGTCGCCTCTTTGAGCTCACCTTTCAACTCCTTGATTACCTTCTCTTTCCCCTTAGGGACAACATATTTTGGTTTATAACCGTTTTCGACATCGATAGAGAGGTCTGATTTGGGCAAATCCCGCACGTGGCCGTTACACGCTACTACCCGGTAGTTGCTGGGCAGAAAACGCTTTATGGTACGAGCCTTGGTGGGTGATTCTACTATAATGAGAGTTTTATCGCTAGTTTTAGTCATCAAACATACCCTTTTCCTCCACTTTTGAGGGTGGAAGACTAATTTATATGGAGCTGCGCAATTTTTGTCAATGATTGACAGACGCCAATTTTGATACCACTATACCATTATGAAACAAAAAAATCTTCACATACTCATTGGCGTGCTTATAGTTGCCTTGGGGGTGCTCCTAATCTTCCCCACCACCTCCAGTTTTCTCAGACAGGGAAACTGGTGGGCACTTATCCTAATAATCGGGGCAATTGTTTCAATCGTCAAGAACGGAGTCAGTGTTGCCAACCTAGTAATGGGGTTCATTGGCGTGTCGCTCTTTTTTAGGCGTTGGAACTGGTTCCCCTCTTGGTTGAGGGGGAGGAGTTTGTGGGGAATAATCGTAGTTATTATAGGAGTCTTTTTCCTTCTCAACCTTTCCTCCCGCCGTAAAGAGGGTCATTACACCCCCAGCCAGCGGGAAGATGGGGAAAATAGCCCCTCCTATTCGGCTATTTTTTCGGGACAAGATATTAAGAACAAAAGTGAGAATCTTGACGGAACAACCCTCTTTGCCCTTTTTGGTGGACTCAAGGGGGACTTTTCTCAAGCTAAAATTGAAGGCGATATTGTAATTGATGCCACTGCCATCTTTGGTGGAATAGAGTTAATCTTCCCCCCGGGAGTCGAGGTTGTGAGTCGCTCAACACCCCTCTTTGGAGGAGTAGAGAATAAGAGACAATCACCACCAGATAACAACGCCCCCACCGTGACCATTAGGGCCCTCTCCCTCTTTGGTGGGGTAACTATTAAATAGGGGATGATGATGAGAAAGAGAGTCCTTTTACTCCCCCTTTTACTCTTAATAGCCCTCTCAAGTTGCGTCCTCTACCAGGGGCTCAACGTCGCCCCTAAAGGTTCAGGGTGGGCTACCACCGACTTAACAGCCTTCCCCTTCTTCATCAATGTTCTCGAAGATTTCCAACCCTTCATCCCCGCTGATGAGGAGATGACGATTATGGATTCGTTTATCGACGACTTCGTTAATCAACTCCTTAGAGCCAGTAGCGCCTCCAATATCTCAATGATGAAGCTTGGAGAGGGGGGCTATTTTATCGACTTCACCTTTAGTAGCCTAGAACAGCTCCTTGAAGATCTAAATGAGAGGCAGAAGCAAACGATTGTTAAGATAGAGGAGCAAGGCGCCCGCTCAACCCTCAAGATATATCTTGACCTCAATAACTACCCTCAGCTGGAGAAGATTATCCCCTTCTTAGGTGACCCCAACTTTGAGACCTTTGGTCCCCGCTACAATGAGGGGATGAGTGAAGAGGAGTACCTCGATATGATTAGCTATATTTTAGGGGAGGAGGGGCCTCCGGCAATCAACGAGAGCACCATCTCTTTAATAGTGACAACCCCCAAACCCTTTATAGCTCAGCAAGGGGGAATCAGAGAGAGCTCTTCCACAATCCGCTTTGAGATTCCTCTGATAGAGTTCCTGTTGTTGGCTCATCCTATTGAGTTTAGTGTCACTTGGTAGTTAGACGTTAAATTTGAAGAAGATAATATCACCATCTTTGACGAGGTACTCTTTCCCTTCGAGGCGAATTTTCCCCGCCTCTTTCACCTTTTGTTCACTCCCATAGGCAAAGAGGTCGTCACACTTATAAACTTCCGCCTTGATAAAACCACGCTGAAAGTCGCTGTGGATAATACCGGCTGTCTCGGGGGCTTTCATCCCTTTGCGGAAAGTCCAAGCTCTGTTCTCATCTTCCCCAAGGGTATAGAAGGTTCTCAAACCAAGAAGACGATAGGCGATCTTAATCAAGCTCTTAAGTCCAGACTCCTGTAGCCCAACAGCTTCAAGGAACTCTTGTTGCTCCTCTTCGCTCTCCAGAGCGGTAATTTCAGCCTCAATTTTGCCACAGATGGTGAGGAGTTCAGAGCCCTCTCTTTGGGCTATCTCTCGAACCTGTTCAACGTAGTGATTCTCCTCTACGAGGCTCTCCTCATCGACGTTGCAGAGGTAGATCATCGGTTTTAGGGTGATAAGATGTAAGTCATAAACCAGAGCCATCTCGTCACTCGAAAGGTTGAGAGAGCGGGCAGCACGCCCATTGCTTAGAGCCTCCTCAAGGCGCTCTAAGAGGGGTTGTATAACCGTAGCCTCCTTGGCAGCCTCTTTGCTTAGGCGTTTCATCCGGTCCACCTTAGCTAGGCGCTTCTCTACCGTCTCTAAATCGGAAAGGGCCAACTCGGTGTTGATTATCTCTATATCGCGGGCAACATTAATCTGGTTGGAGACGTGGATGATATCGGGGTTTTCAAAACAGCGTACCACATGAACGAGGACTCCCACCTCCCTTATCGAGGCTAAGAAGCGGTTCCCTAGCCCCTCTCCACGACTCGCCCCTTCTACTAAGCCGGCTATATCGACAAACTCAACCGTGGCTGAAATCTTTTTCTTAGAGGGGACAAGCTCATCAATTTTATCGAGGCGCTCATCGGGGAGACTCACCATTCCTATATTGGGGTTGATGGTACAAAAGGGGTAGTTGGCAATCTCTGCCGGGGCTGCCGTAAGGGCAGAAAAAATAGTTGACTTCCCAACGTTGGGGAGCCCAACTATGCCACAGTTTAGACTCATAGGGACCTCTTGAATAGTTGTAATGCGTAGCGATTATAACATATAATACCCTAGGTGATAACCACTAAGGGGTACAATATTAAGGGAAAGAAAATCATTGAAATTGAAGAGGAATTGACCCAGGCAATCCTCGTCGTCATTAGGGAGAGTGGCGAAGAGGAGCGCATCAGTGAAGCGCGCCTTGAGGAGTTAGATAGTCTAGTAACGACGATGGAGGGAGTGGTTGTAGCCTCCTTAATTGTCCCCCTCCGCACCATTGAACCAGCTACTTTAATAGGGTCTGGTAAGATAGACGAACTCCAAGAATTAATCGACGAAAGTGGAGCTAATACTATTATCTTTGACCACGACCTCTCCCCTCGCGCCCAAAGGAACCTTGAGCGCCTCCTTGAAGTAGCTGTCATCGACCGTCAAGAGGTCATCTTACAAATCTTTAGTGATCGGGCCATGACTAAAGAAGCTGTTCTCCAAGTAGCTCTTGCCCGCCAAGAGTACTCCCTCCCTCGCCTCACTAGGATGTGGAGCCACCTCTCTCGCCAGCGTGGGGGAATGAGGGGAACGCGTGATGCTGGAGAGACTCAGCTTGAAATCGACCGCCGTATTGTGACCAATAAAATAGCCTCCCTTAAGAGAGAACTTAAGAAGGTGGAAGAACAACGGGGGATTCAACGCAAGAGCCGCAGAGAGAGCTTTATCCCCACAGCTGCCATTGTAGGCTACACTAATGCTGGTAAATCGTCCCTCTTGAACCTGTTGGCCCAAAGTGACGCCTTTGTCGAAAATAGACTCTTTGCCACCCTCGACCCCACTACCCGCCAAATTCAACTCCCCCAAGGGGGAAAGCTCCTCTTGAGTGACACTGTTGGGTTTGTGAGCAACCTACCCCACCAACTAATTGATGCCTTTAAATCGACACTGGAGGAGGCCCGTTACAGCGACTTCTTAATTCACGTTGTTGATGCTGCCCACCCCAATATGGTGGGGGCTTTCGAGACAACGATGGAGGTTCTCGCTTCCTTGGGGTGTGAAGATAAGAAGATGGTGGTTTTTATCAACAAGATGGATCGGGTCTACAACCCCCAAGCGGTTGAAGAGTTAATGGCCCTCTTCCCCGAAGCTATTAAAGGGTCTATCAAGGAGGAACAGGGTATTGATACTCTCTTAGAGGCTATTGAGGAGACAACTGCCCTCTACTACCCCATCAACCGCTACCTCTTTCCCCACTCACGCTACGACCTAATATCCCTCTTGAGGGGAAGCGGTTTAATTCTTTCGATTGATTATCTTGATGAGGGGGTGAAAATTGAGGCCAATGTCCCCAAACATCTCCTCTCCAGACTCGAAGAGTTTCTTATCTAGACATAAAGAAGCCACAGCTCAACGCTGTGGCTCACCAACAGACCAAGGTCTCTAGTTGAAGTACCAAATTCCTCCGATACCAGCCTTGTAGTCAAAACCTTTACTTCCAAGGAACTCGTAACCTAAAGCTACATTAAGGAACAGCTCAATAGGCTGTTCGTCGAAATAGTAGGAGAGACCAACAACTCCATCTGCTGCCATCCTGAAAGGAGTGTCAACGTAGTAGCCGATACCTATTTGTGCTCCAGCGTTGAAATAGAAGGGAATGTCTGCAATTTCAAAAGAGAAAATATCGTAGAGGACCCCTAAATCAAGATAGGCACCAGCTAAGAAGTGGTTTGTAAGGTTTCCAAAAACCCTGAAGCTATCCATCCCATAACGGAATGTTAATCCAGCAGGATATCCTAAATACACACCTGCACCAAATCCATTGGCGCGGACTGGGTTCGCTGCCGCCAGCGGAAGAGCAATAATTAGTACTAAAGCAATTACAATAAAAAGCTTCTTCATATCTCATCTCCTTTGGGAATTCATCCCTTTCTCGTTTGACCTTATTATACTCCTAAAAATGGTAATCAACCACCTAATCATTAAAATTAAGACTAATTGAACCCAAAAAAGTTACATTAAACCCCAATTTGGATGACACTTAACCCAATTCCGTCAATTTGTTATAGTATAACTTCACGGAGGCACTTCTAATGGAAAAAAAGAGAGAATTGACCCTTAGGGGTTTTCTAATTGGGTTGTTGGGACTTATTATTATCACCGCGAGTTCCCTCTATGTTGCCCTTAGGATGGGAGCCCTCCCTTGGCCCACCGTCTTTGTTACCGTCGTAAGCTTCACCATCTTAAAGTGGTTTAAAAATTCAACCCTAGAAGAGATAAATGTAACCCACACGATGATGAGTAGTGGGGCAATGGTGGCCGGAGGGGTAGCTTTCACCCTTCCTGGAATCTGGATTCTTAACGAAGGGGCCCAAGTAAGTCCCCTCTCTTTAGTTCTCCTTACTATGGTGGGGGCTCTTCTGGGAACCCTCTTCACGGCACTAAGCAGAAAGCGGTTTATCTTGGAGAAAGAGCTCCCTTATCCCATGGGACAAGCGGCCTACAACACCCTCATTGCCGGCACCTCCAAAGGGCAAGGAGGGAAGCTCCTCTTCTCAGCTCTAATTATAAGTGTTCTCTTCACCCTCTTCAGAGATGGGATCCCCCTTATTCCAGCGGTCTTACTCCTCTTTGCCGGTAACGCCTTTATTGCACCAATTTCAATTTGGGTCTCTCCGATGGCGGCTGGTATTGGGGCAATTATTGGTCCCACCCTCTCCCTCACCTGGTTGGGAGGGGCTCTCTTAGCTTATCTTGTTATGACTCCCGCTGGCATTGCCCTCAACCTCTTTAGCGATATGGCAGCCGCTGATCTCTTTAGACAAAACCTAGGGATTGGATTGATGGTGGGAACGGGTGTAGGGATCCTCCTCAAGACCGCCTATCAGAAGATTAAAGGGAGAGAAAAAAGGGCCAAAACACCCTTCAACTTCAAATCAAAAGAGGCTCTCATCTCCGCCATAATAATCATCATTGCAGTTGTTGTCTTAACCCTCTTTACCGAAATAACCCTTTTACAAGCTATTATTACAATCTTGGGAATCTATTTAACAACCCAATTGGCGGCGACCTTAACGGGAGAGACGGGGATAAATCCGATGGAGATCCTGGGGATTTTGGTCCTCTTGGCAGTCCAGATTGTCTTTACCCCAACGACCCTAGCAGCCTTCTCGATTGCTGGGGTGACCGCCATTGCCAGTGGCCTCACGGGTGATATGATGAACGACCTTAAGTCGGGACATTTGGTGGGGACCTCCCCCAAGTCCCAAATTATTGCCGAGGGGATTGGGGGACTAATTGGCTCAGTCGTAGCCATTGTGGCCCTCTTTGTTCTCAAAGAGGCATATGGAGGCTTCTCTAGTGAATTTCTCCCCGCTCCGCAAGCCCGCGCCGTAACCGCCATGGTGGGGGGATTGGGTCACCCCATAGCTTTTGTTGCTGGCCTTGTAATCGCCCTTGCCCTCTACTTTGGCAACATCCCGGCAGCGACCTTGGGGCTGGGAATCTACCTCCCCATCAACATCTCCCTCATTATGGGATTGGGTGCCCTCCTCTTCATCCTCTTCAGCGCCTTCTCCAAGAAGGGACAAAAAGAGTTGGTTAAAGAGCGCACTGCCCTAATTGCCAGTGGCTTATTGGGGGGTGAAGGGATAAGCGGTGTCCTGCTAGCCATTATTGCGATGTTTCTCTAGAATAGGGTGATGGAAAAGAAGAGCCTCTACGGCCTAAGTCCAGCTGAAATTGCCACCACCCTTGCCCTTAATAAAAGGTATCAGGGGCGACAAATCTTTGAGTGGCTTATTAAGGGGGTCACCTCTTTTGAGGCGATGAGTAACCTCCCCAAAGCCCTTAGAAAAGAGCTAAAACAGATCTCCCCCATCAGTAGTAGTGTTGTAGAGGAGCAAAGCGACCCAACGGGAGCAGTCAAACTGCTCCTTCAACTCCACGACGACGCCCTCATTGAGTGTGTCCTCCTCGTTGACAAAGAGGGGCGTAAAACAGCTTGCCTCTCTAGTCAGGTGGGGTGCGCCATGGGGTGTGCCTTCTGCAGAACAGCCACAATGGGGTTAAGGCGCAACCTAAAAGCCTTTGAGATTATTGAGCAGTATGTCCACCTTCAAAAAGTAAGCGATGCGATCACCCACCTTGTCTTCATGGGGATGGGAGAGCCTTTAGCCAACTTAGATGAAGTGGCCACTGC
>DUOJ01000062.1 GCA_012838895.1 Spirochaetales bacterium | reverse complement strand
CCAATAAAGGCACCAGGGCCTCCTCCCACCATTCCATAGGTTAGCTTTGCTCCAACTTTCTCACTCTTACTACCTTCAATCACAATTTCCTCCCTATCATCTGAGCAGAATTTTTTGTTAGAAGAGTAGTGCGCTCTTTTGGCTGGGCTTGCTCCCTTAACCCAAAGGAGGCTACAACACATTCAAGTAAGCTCAGACAATTTCCTTCTTTATATTGTAAATGTAACACGCTTGAAAAGATAGTGTAGAATAGACAAATTTGTACTCTCATATACAAAATTGACCTCTTCCCTCTCCCCCTTTATTGGGGTATATTCGCCCTATGTCAAAATTATACAGATTTTCAAACTTTCACACCCATTGCTCTTTGGATGATGGTATGGGTGAACTAGAAGATTATGTCAAAGAGGCTATTTCTCAAGGGTTTAGCGCCCTCGGTTTTTCGTGTCACACCCCTGGCAAACTGCAAGATGTTTGGCACATGAAAAATGAAGATTTCCCCTACTATATCGAAGAGATCAATAGACTAAAAATTTTATATGGGAAAGAGATAGAGCTCTACATAGGGCTTGAACTCGACTATTTAGAAGATACAGAAGAGTTGGTCGGCAATGAATTTCTAGAACACCTCGATTTTACCATCGCTTCACTCCATATGATGCGTCACGCCAAAAGCGACCAATACCTCACCATTGATGGACCTATGAATGAGTTTAGAACTCTCCTGAGTGACAACTTTGGTGGTGATATTAAAAAGTTTGCAGCCCACTATTTTGCCCTCCAAGAGCGGATGATAGAGAGCTATAGTTTTGACATTTTAGGACACTGTGATCTAATTAAAAAACGCAACTCCAACAACCAGTTCTTTAATCAAGATGACCAATGGTACCAAGAGATGACCCTCAATTTTCTTGAGAGGGTTGCCGCAAAGGGGGCGCGCCTCGAGATTAGCACCGGAGGAATAGCTCGTAACTCGATTAAGGAGACCTACCCCTCCCCCGAGATGGTTAAAAGATGTGCAGAGCTAGAAATCCCCCTCACCCTAAACTCCGATGCCCACTTTTACCCCCATATAGCTCACTTCTTCCCCGAAGCGCTTCAACTCCTCAAAGAGGTGGGGTATGAAAAGGTAGATGTGTTAACACAAGGAGAGTGGATTGCCACCCCTATTGTCTGATATACCACAAAGAGGCTCTTTTATGTGTTATAGTGGTTCGAAATAATAAATAAAGGATTCTACTATGAAAAAAGTTGCTTTGTTTGCTTTTAATGGCAATCCCGGTTGTTTTATCCACGTTCTATTAAACACCCTCGACATGCACGAAAGGGGGTACGCTGTAAAACTGGTAATTGAAGGGGAAGCTGTAAAATTGGTCAAAACAATGGTTGAGTCAAACAACCCCCTTTTTAAGAAAGTCGTCGACCTAAAACTTATCGACTGCATCTGCAAAGGGTGCTCAGCCAAGATGGGTGTTCTAGAGTTTAATGAACAAACAGGTCTCCCTGTTGATGGAGAGATGAGCGGACATCCCCCATTCTCTACCTATATTGAGGACGGTTACACCGTAATAACCCTTTAGGAATAATTATGAACAAATATCTCAAGATTTCTATAGTAGCCTTAGTCTGTTTAGTGTGTGGGTCTCCCTTATTTAGCGCAGTTAAGTTTACACCAGTCCCAAACACTCCCCTCTTTAGAGAGTTTATAGCGGACCCATACGCTCCAGCCTCAAAATTCCACATCGTGTCCGCTTTGACAGAGGATTCAATCCCCAATACCATCTACCATGCCGAAGATAATCAGTATGTCGAAATTCCCTTTAAATCTGAAGGTCAAGCCAACTATTTTAACATGAAGGCTGGTGCTAACATCGGTTTCTTAAGATTTGAAGCTGGCTTTTTCCAAATTGAAATCTACCTAAATGGGGGGCTCAATGCCATCTTTGAACTTGAAGGTGCCACCGACTTATTAGGATTCGACGGCTTCTATTCAGCTGGATTGAGTATTAGGTTATGGGATGTAGTCGCCTTACAAGCTGGGATTCACCACTTCTCGGGCCACTGGGGAGATGAGATTTTAGCCAAGATGGCTGATATTAATCCGAGTGCTAATCTAGGAACTATGTCCCTTTTGGAGTACACCCGCGATAACTCTTGGTTGATTTCACTCTCAATTGAACCCATTAAGACTCTCAGATTCTACACTGCCTTTGAAATACCGATGCAAGCAGCTTGGATTAGACCTGCAGCCCATGTTCCCTCTTTCGCTGTCAAACCAAAAGAAGCTGATAAACCACTATATGAGCACATTGCAAACCAAGAGGGGGTTACTCCAGTCGAGTACTCCGACTCGTACTTAGCGATGCGAATTCAAGCAGGAACTGAAGTTAAGTTCCCCCTCCTCTCAGTGGGCTCCTTCTTCGTCGCTGGCGATATCCAATTCCACCAAGATGGGCAGACTAACCACCAAGTAAATAGTTACGATAGTGACAACCCTTGGGAAATAACCCTTTCTGTTGGAGGAGGGTTTGAGTTTAATCAAAGTTACTTTGACAGAAGATTGAGGATTGAAGCTTTTTACCACTATGGTAGATTCCCCCTCCTCAACTTCTTCTACCAACGGGGACACTACATCACTGTTGGGTTTTCAGTTAATGGATAGTTAAGGTATGAAAAAAACTCTATCAATTTTGCTTCTGATTCTCTTTGTTGGAATAACGGCTTTCGCTAATGAGGTCCCATTTTTCTCATTTAAGTGGTTTAACTCTAAATCGTTGTACGACCAAAACCCCGCCGACGTCTTTAGTGCCAATAGCACTTTAGCTTACCTCGGATTTCTATCAGGACAACCAAGGACAATACGTGTCACACCTATCGATGGCAGTGGGCAGTATGAAGATATCCCAATCTATAAAGATGGGCACTACAGTGATGAGAAAGCTTACCTCCATTTAAAGACCGGAGCCAATGTAGGATTCATAAGATTCGCCCTCTTTAGGGAAAAAGTAGCCTTAGAGTTTGGCCTCTCGGCCGCTCTCAACTCAATTTTCCAAGGGTTTGGAGGGGCTGATATCTTGGGTTATGATGGGGTCTATTTTATTGGTCCGCAACTGCGCCTCTTCGACCGTGTCTCATTTAAGGTTGGACTGCAACACTACTCAGGCCACTATGGCGATGAAACTTTAGAAAACATCAACAAAGTGAATGGGGTACTGAGGGAAGGAATCGCTTATACTCGCGACAATAACCTCTTTTTTGGCCTTAATGTAGATATCCTTAAAAACCTCCACTTCAACATAGAAGCGACTCTTCCTATGGAGAAAAGTTGGATGGGACCAGCGGTCCATATTCCAAGCTGGGTATTGAAACCCTCTAATGAAAAACCGGCTCACCCTATTGTTGCTGGAGAGGAAAATGTCACCGCCGTGGAGTATCCCGATAGCTACAAAGCGTGGTCGGTCCAAACAGGTCTCTGGTATGACTACTCTTTTACCAACCAATTGGGGCTCTCTATAGCTGCTATTATAAAGTTTCACCAAGATGGGATGACCCTCCATACTGTAGGAGGCTACCAAGAAGATAACCCTTGGGAGAAAGAATTCACCCTTGGGGTAGGTGTGGTGTTAAAAGATCCAAAAACAGACTTTAAAACAAGGATAAATTTCAGCTACCACAACGGACGTACCCCCTTGCTTAACTTCTTCTACCAAAGATCTTCTTATATTGGATTTTCAATAATTATGGGTTAACAATGAGACTCCCCGCCTAGGGGAGTACCCCCTATTTTTAGTTGTTGCTTTATAGCTAACCGTAGTCTACTATTTTTAATATCTCTATCTGCAGAAGGTTTTTGACAATTTAGTTTGAGGTATAACTCAGTGAAGAAGACTATAGTATTGGTTGTCACACTGCTATTCTTCTCATGAGCCCCCCTATTTAGTAGGGTTGAGTTTACCCTAGTACCCAAGAGCCCCCTCTTTAGAGGATATTTGGCTGACCCCTATAGCCCCTCTTCAAAGTTTCATCTCCTCTTTGCCCAAACAGAGGCGAGTATCCCGACCTCTGCTCTAATTGTTCAAGAGGGGCAATATAGGGAGATTCCTTTCACGACTGCGGCTCAAAGTAGCTTTTATAGCCTAAAGGCTGGAGCTAATGTGGGGTTACTACGTCTAAAGGTTGATTTCTTCCAAGTTGAAGCTTTCATTAGTGGAGGACTTCATACCGCTTTTGAGCTACAAGGTGACGCTGACTCTTTGGGTTACGACGGCTTCTACTCCTTTGGGATAAATATTAAACTTTGGGATATTGTCACCCTTAAAGGGGGCTTGCACCATTTTTCGGGGCACTGGGGGGATGAGATGTTGCTCAATCTAGCCCAGGTAAACTCCACCCTTGATCTCTCTGAGACCACCTTCTTAGAGTATACTCGTGATAACTCGTGGCTCTTATCAATCTCAATTGAACCTCTTGATTACCTCCGTCTCTATGGTACTATCGAGATCCCGATGATTAATGCCTATGTGCGTCCGGGGGCCCACACCCCCTTTAGAAACCACTACCCCTGGCAACCAGAGGTTAACTTTCACAACTACATTACCTCTGGGGAAGGGACTACCACAACCATTGTTTATCCCCCATCCTATCGCGCTTTGAGGATCCAAACTGGGGTCGAGGGGAAAATTCCCCTCTTCTCAATTGGGTCCATCTTCCTTGCGGGCGACTTCCAATTCCACCAAGATGGGAAGACCCTCCACCAGATAGATGGTTATGCTGATACCAATAGTTGGGAATTCACATTTTCTCTGGGGGGAGGGTTTGAGTTTAACCTTGACAAATTAGAGCAGAAGACAAGGCTTGAAATCTACTACCTCAATGGTCGCTTCCCCTTGCTCAACTATTTCACGACACGGGGGCACTACCTCACTGTTGGTATTACCATTGGAGGTTAGCGAACAACGCCCTTTCACACACCAATCACTACAATATATGGTAAGGTTTAAATATGGAAACTATTAGCCGAATTGAACTTCTCCTTGGTGATATCACCAAGTTAGAGGTAGATGCAATTGTCAATGCTGCCAACTCTACCCTCTTAGGGGGTGGCGGGGTTGATGGGGCTATCCACGCTGCAGCTGGAGGCCAACTCTATGCAGCCTG
>DUOJ01000061.1 GCA_012838895.1 Spirochaetales bacterium | reverse complement strand
CTTTAACCGCACCGAAGGGCGTAACTTTGACTCTCTAGCCAAAAAACTCTCCTCCCAAGGGTTGGCCCACGTCGTTAACCTCCCTGCTAAAGCGGTCTTGGGCCACGGTTTCATTGTCTCTAAGCTCCACCTCTTTGGGATGCTCATAAAGCTCTTAGCCACCTATCCTGAGCTGGAGCAGTGTCGCCCCATGGTTGAACAAGAGTACACCGACCTTCTCTTCACACTAATGGCGGAGGACCTCTACACAGCCCTCCTCACCGACCAAGAGGGGGGCGAGGAGTGGGTTACAAAAGCTGTCCATGAGCTTATTATGATGTGGGATCGGCGTACCAGCGACTACCTAGAGCGCTTTGCCCTAGCTATTCGGGAGCTATGGCAGGCACGCCACACTGTTGTCCCCGTCCTAGGAACCCTTTTAGGGACGGTGGAGATTATGAGGCTGAATGGTCTCCTCTCTCCAGTCTGGAGCGATTTCTTAGCAACGCAATCGAGTGCCGAGGGATTTGCCTACGCCCTTGAAGAGTTTATTTTTGGTCTCGATTATGAAGAGCTAGTAATGCTACGCAAAAAGATGAAAGAGGAGAAGTTAAATCTCATCAGTCGTGAACAAGCGTGGCAACTTCTTGGAAAAGAGGAGATTTCCGAAGAGAGTAACAATGCAGCTCTTGAACTCTACCGTAGCTACATGAACCGTCAACAAAATGCCAAAATAAGGCGCTTTAGAGAAGCTCCAGGACCCAAAAGGTCTCTAGAAGAGCTCTTTGTTATCTATCTCCTAAGTTCCCCAGAGAAGTAAACTGGAAAGATCCCCCATAAGTAAAGTTTAGTGTAAGGTGTAAGTGGAGGAGCTTATGGGTGATAATAAAATTATCTTGGCGAATGGCCCTTTAGTTGCACTACTAATTCAAATACAATTTTCTCCAATTCTCCAAATTTCAAAATATATTCCAAGTATTCAAGATGAGTTAAGGAGAAAAGGCTTCCCTCTTTTCAAACAAGTGGAGGGTGAAGGTGTTCCTCCATTTGAGGGAAATTATGAGCAATGGATGTTTATCGCTAACGATTATTCTAAAAATATAGTTCTCGATAATCAAAAGATTACTTACCAGGTTTTCGATTGTGGAACTTATAGTTGCGAAAACTATGCGAAAGATTTTATTGCTATCATTAATAGCTTTAATCACACCGTAGATATCTCCTCTATCATCCGTATCGGTTTGAGATGGGTAAACTCTATTCCAGAAAAGGAGAATCTCTCTTGGAAAGAGCTACTAAAAGAAGACTTCCATGGGATGGAATTCTCTCCTGGAATAGACTGGTTTGGAGTTCCCTTAGTACTATTTTCTGTGCAACGGGGGGTCAAACTAGAGGTCTTTGATCGAATTATTAGTAATTTCCATCTGAATATTTATCAACATCCGAATGGACTAAAATATCCCCAAGATATTATGAAGTTTCCTCTTCAAGAGGAAGAAGTATATAAAGGTAATCCCCTAGTTACATTTGTCGACCTTGATAACAACATTCTATTTGAAGCAGTTGAGATGGATGATGTGTTTACCAAAATAGAAGATTTATTGAGAGAGTTAAGCAAAACAATTGAAGAGGTTTTCTTTAAGAGTCTGATTACGGACAAGGCGAAAGAGTTATGGCAATAAATGAAACATTAAGGGTTAGAAACTTAACCACTAAAGAAGCTGGCACCTATTTAATCACTGAGTATACAAGTGATGGGTCTATAAAGCTAAAAGATTTCTTAAACAGAGAGAGTGACAAGAAGAATAGTCCTCACTTTATAACTACCCCTAGGGGGGGATACAAAAATGGGTTACTAGGTAAGGGAGAATCTAAGGCTTCTGGCTATG
>DUOJ01000060.1 GCA_012838895.1 Spirochaetales bacterium | reverse complement strand
TCCCCTTTGCCGATAAGTTTGTAAAAAATCTTGAAAGTGAAATCGATTTAAAAAAGATCGATTTCATCATTGCCAACCACGGTGAGGTGGACCACAGTGGTGCCCTCCCCGCTTTGATGGAGAAGATCCCCAATACACCAATCTATTGTACCGCTAAGGGGGTCGACTCTCTTAAGGGACAATACCACAAAGATTGGGACTTCAGAGTGGTTAAAACCGGTGATTCCATCGATATCGGTAACGGTAAACAACTTATCTTTGTTGAGATGACGATGCTCCACTGGCCCGACAGCATGGCTGTCTACCTAACCGGGGATAATATCCTCTTCAGTAACGACGCTTTTGGGCAACACTATGCCAGTAACACGATGTTTAACGACGCCGCCGACCAGTGTCAGCTCTTTGAAGAGGCCCTAAAGTACTACGCCAATATCTTGACCCCCTTTAGCGCCATCTTGAAGAGAAAACTGGCCGAAGTGTTATCATTAAACCTCACCTTTGACATTATTGCCCCGAGTCACGGAGTCATCTGGCGTGATAACCCCCTCCAGATTGTTGAAAAGTATGCTGCCTGGTGTGACGACTACCAAGAGAACCAAATCACTATCGCCTACGATACGATGTGGGATGGGACGCGCACCTTGGCTGATGCCATTGCAGCCGGCATTCACGAAGCTGACCCCGAGGTTGCCATCAAAGTCTTCAGCATCTCTAAGACCGATAAAAACGACATCATGAGTGAGGTCTTTAAGTCAAAGATGTTGATTGTTGGCTCCCCAACAGTAGGCAATGACATGCTCGACAGTGTCGCCAGCTTCATCCACTTCCTTAAGATGCTCAAAATGAAGAAGAAGAAAGGGGCCTCTTTTGGTTGTTACGGCTGGACAGGAGAAGCCCCTGCCAAGATTGGCGAGGCTCTCACAAAAGCGGGACTTGAAGTTGTCGATGTTCCATTAAAACAGCTTTGGAACCCCAATTTGAGTGACCTTGAGGCCGCTCGAGAATTTGGGAAACGACTCGCTAAAGCTTAATTAGGCCATATCGGCGGCAATCAGGTTGCGTACCCCTTGGATGGCGACTTCGATTGCCGCCTCTGTTTCGTGCACTATAGGGTTATCTAATCCTAACCTCTCCCGCTCTTGGTTCCCCACCACCACAAATTCTGAGCCACAGCGCACTCCAAGGTAACTCGCTACCACAAAGAGGGCCGCTGATTCCATCTCGCTTGCTAAAACCCCTAAGCGCTTATAGGCCTCCCATTTGGCCTCTAGCATGTTAGAGACGGGCTTAGTTTCAGGGGAGTGTTGTCCATAGAATGAATCTTTACACTGCACCACCCCCACATGGTAGGAGCGCTCCAGATCCTCAGCCGCTTTTGCTAGGGCGTTAACAACCTCAATATTAGCCACTGCGGGAAACTCAGGAGGGGCATATTCGTGACTCGTCCCCTCTTGGCGCACCGCCCCGGTGGCAATTACAATATCGCCGCCAAGGACCTCTAGTGCCATTCCACCACAGGTTCCCATCCTTATAAAAGTGTCAGCGCCACACTGGAAGAGCTCCTCCATGGCAATAGCAGCTGAAGGGCCTCCAATTCCGGTTGAGGTGACACTCACCATCTGGTCGTTAAGATAACCAGTATAGGTGACAAATTCACGGCTATCGGCAATTAGTATGGGGTCATCCAGGTAGGCGGCAATCTTCTTACACCGTTTGGGATCGCCGGGCAAAATTACATAACGACCAACATCACCACGACGGGTGTGAAGATGGTACTGCAGGCTTTTATCATCCATATAGACGCTCATAGCTTCCCCCTCTTGAAAAAAAGGTACCACTAGGGAGGGAGGTTGTCAAACTTTTAGAGCTCAACGTAGGTTTTTCCGTGTCCCCCATCTTCTGGGAGGGCAAAGTAGAACTTAGAGACATAGGCGAGACTTCGCAAGTAGGTTTGAATTCCGTTAGAGAGGATTCCATCCCCCAGCCCGTGGATAATCGAGAAGCTCTTTAGGTCGTGCACTAAAGCGCCTTCTAGTTGGAGGTTGACCCTATCGAGCGCCTCATCTAGGGTGAGACCACGCACATCAATTTGAGTCATCGGTCTAACAGAACTCGTCTCATAGGAGACCATTGGCTTCTTTTCACGCTCTTGAACCGCCTCAATCTCACCCTCAGAGAGGGTAAACTTCATCGCACCGACTGCGACAACCCACTTCCCATCTTTCTCTTGGCGTACAATGCGCCCCTCTCTTTTAGACTTCTTGACAAGGACGCTAGAGCCAACCCCCAAAGGGAGCTTAGAAGGTTGCCGCTTCTCTTTGACCTTAAGGGTATTAGCCCGTTTCAAGGCCTCCTCGTGTTTTAGATCGAGAGAGTTAAGATAACTCTTAACCTCTCTTGTTTTATCACGGGTAATTTCTCCCTCTCTCAGCCGTGCCACTAAATTCTCCAATTCAGAGCGCTTTTCAGCAATGAAATGGGTTAAATCCCCCAGTTGTCCCTTTCGTATTAGATGTTCTCTCTGGTCTAATGAGAGCTCTTTCAACTCCACTTCACGTTGTTTCTCAGCGATAGTTTTCTCTCTCTCTTTGATCTCTTTATCACGAATAATGAACTCTTGTTCCTTTTGGCGAAGCCCCTTGATAATTGAGGAGATTTCAGCCGCTTCGGCCCCAATATAAGAGGAGGCTTTATCTAAGACCGGAGGGGGAATCTCCATCCTCTTAGCGGTCTCGAGGGCATACGACTCGCCAGGAACCCCTTTAATCACCCTAAAGGTGGGTTGGTGGCTCTTGGCGTCGGCCTCCATTGCCATATTAAGGAGGCGGTTATCACCATAGGCGTACTGTTTTAAGAGGTTGTGGTGGGAGCTGACAAAGGTGAGCCCCCCCTTCTCAACGCAGTACTCTAAGATAGCCCTCCCTAAGGCAGCCCCTTCGAGGGGGTCGGTGCCACTACCGAGCTCATCGAGGAGGATGAGGGAGTTGTTATCAATACTCCTCAAAATAGAGCTAATATTGCGCATGTGGCCACTAAAGGTTGAAAGCGACTCACTAATCGATTGCTCATCCCCTATATCGGTATAGAGGCTCTTATAGAGGGGAAGCGCACTCCCCTCTTTAGCAGGGATGTAGTAGAAGCTTTGATGGAGGAGGACAAAGAGGGCTACAGTCTTAATGGTAACGGTCTTTCCTCCAGCATTAGGGCCACTAATAACAACCGCTTTAATGGCAGAGTCGGCCTCTAAAGAGATGGGAACGGCCCTCACTCCCAATAGGGGGTGACGCGCCTCGCGTAGTATTAAGTCCCCCTCTGGGGTTATTAGGGGTTTAACACACCCGTGCCTCTCCACCCATAGAGAGCGGGCATAGAGGGAGTCTCCATAGGCGACCTCGCGCCTTAAGGTGTAGATTGCATCGAGGGCTAAGCGTCCTTTAGCTGTTAACTCTCTCAAAATACGGGCTGTCTCTATGGCAATCGCTTGTTGGGCAAGGATCACTTGGTTGTTGAGCTCTACTAGGCGATAGCTCTCTATAAAAAGGGTTGCCCCTGAAGCACTGCTGGAGTGGATAACCCCCTTAACTTGTGAACTCTGGTCACTTCGAATGGGGAGGACAACTCGCCCATCGCGATAGACTGGGAGTTGGGCTGCGGCCTCCCCCGCGTGACGCCGTAAGAAGTCGTTGCTATAACTGCTTCTCTCACTTCGACGCAGGTCAACTTGTTTCATCAAGTGGGCGATAGCTGGATGGCTAGCTTTAACACTCCCGTCACCTTCCAGAGTTGACTCTATCTCTTTTAAGAGGTTTCTCAAAACTTGGTCTAATGGCTTAAAAAGGTGGTATAGGGGGTCCTTTTCCTCCTCAGAAGAGTGGCTGTGACAATAGGTTATAAAGGCCTCCCCCGCTTTTAGGTAGAGGGCTAAGGTGTAGAGCTCAATGCCATCTAAGCTCTTCTCTTTAAGATTGAGGGTGTCACAAATTTCTTCGATAGGGGGGAAAGCGTGGGGACGATTCGCTATACGGCTCGCTACAAAGAGGAACTGGTCGATAATCCGCTGGCGCTCCTCTATTAGAGTTTTATCAGCACTGAAGCCTTGTTTGACCAACTCCTCGCGCCCCTCTTCACTGAGACAGTAAGTTGATACCTCTTCTAAAATGGTATTGTATTCTAAGTCACTCAGACTTCTGTTTGGTACTACTACTCCCACTCTTTTGGCCTCTGTGTAATTGAATCTAACATCCTCAAATAACTCTCGTAACGATCGCTATGAATTTCCCCCTTCTCTAGGGCAATTTTAACGTGGCAATCGGGCTCATGGTAGTGCAAACACGGTTGAAAACTGCACTTCTGTGACGGTTCTCTAAATTCAGGAAAGGAATGACCTAAAAGAACCGGGTCGTTGTGGGGAACTAAAATCTCTCGCATACCAGGGGTATCAACAATGATTGAATCGTCCAAATTAAACATAACAGCGTGGTTGGTAGTGTGGCGTCCCCTTTGATACTTATGGGAAATTTGGCCCACCTTTTGCACCTCTTCTCCCCCCAACAGGGCATTGACTATCGTTGACTTACCCACCCCTGACTGCCCTATGAAGGCACTCACCTTCCCTTTAAGGTGCTCTCTAAGGGCAACTATCCCCTCCTCATCAAAGGCCGACATCGCGAAGGTTTGGTAACCTAAAGCTTTGTAGTGTTCAAAGCGTTCAATCATATCTTCTCGCATAGGAAGGTCACACTTGTTGAGAACTAAAAGGAGAGGAGTGTTGGCAGCACACACAATCGCCCTATCTAGAAACCTGGGTCTAAAGGGGGGATCGTCACTGCTTGTGATAATTAATATTTGGTCCATATTGGCCACCAAAGTTTGGTTCATCTCCCGCTTCGCATTCCACCTCTCAAAGGAGTTAATTCTCTCTAAGCGACTAGTAATTAACCCCTCTCCCTTGTGGTGAACAGTAAATTCAACTTTGTCGCCAACAGCGAGTGGATTATAGGTATCATCAACCCCTTGGAGCACTTTCCCTTTAATCCTACACTCAAAGAGGCGTTCAGCTGAAAGTAGCTTTAACTCATCGAAAGGGATGACTGAATAGATGTTATTAATTCCCCGTGTAACAACCCCAGTGTACGTCTGCATGCCCCTACTCTACCCATAATTGCAACGGTGTGCAACCAATTCTAATTTTACTTTTATAGCTATTCAACACTTGATGAGTTGGAGAATTTCTATTCTCTATCACTACTAAGGAACTCCTTAAAAGTGGCGGGAAGAGGTGCCCTAAAGGTGAGCCTCTCAGCGGTTAAGGGGTGGTTAAAGGTTATTTGGGTGGCATGGAGTAACATGGGGAGCTGCTCATTGCGTCCTCCGTAGAGGGTGTCTCCCACTATAGGGAAACCGATATGTTTGAGGTGGACCCTAAGTTGATGGGTGCGTCCGGTAACTAGATTTAAGTGCACTAGCGTTGTACTACCATAATGGCGCAACACTCTGAACTCAGAGTAGCTCGCTCTCCCCTCCTCGCTCACCTTATAGCGCTGTCGGCTTCTCGGATCGCGCCCAATGGGCTCATCAATGACCCCTTGCATAGGCAGTAGGCGCCCTCTCACTATTGCAGTGTAGCCCTTTTCGACACTACGCCCCTTAAATTGGGCTAAGAGCGATGTTTGAGCCTCTAAGGTTTTGGCGACCACCAAGATACCTGAAGTCTCTTTATCTAAACGGTGGACAATGCCGTTTCGTTCCCACTCGCCTGTTCCAAAGAACTCCCCCCCATAGTGGTAAATTAATCCATTTAAGAGGGTTCCATGGGAATTTCCAGCTGCTGGATGGACCACAAGACCGGCACTCTTGTTTATAAGGGCAATCGACTCATCTTCCCAGATAATCTCTAAAGGGATAGGTTCTCCGCTTAGCGCTTTAGCCTCCTCAATCCACCACTCAACCTCTACCCTATCACCGGGGTTAGCAACTTTGCCCTTCTTAACCCTTACACCGTTGATGGAGAAAATAGTTCTGAAATCAGAAGCTAAAGGGCGACTAAAATTGGAAAGGTAAATTGTAGAGAGACGATCTACTCGATCACCTTTAGCCTCAGGGGGGACAATAAAGGAATCTCTCTCTAGATGATTAGAACTCACTTTTGAACCTCACCGATAATGAAATCGGTTAAGGCAACTATGAGAGCAACCCCTCCGGCAATGCCGAGGAGGGCTAGAGTCTCTTTATTAGAGTCGGTATGGAGTTGACCGGCTCCAAAGGAGCGCGCTACAGAGTAGACTATCCCGGTAGCCCCTAACGTTAGGGGGATGGCCCCAAAAAAAAGGGTCTCTGCGCGCCTCAGCTTTATACTCCACTGGGGAAACTCATCACTCCGGTAGGGTTCATAATCGGCCGCTACTACCATTTGAAGAGAAAATACAGCAATTAAAAGGAGGGCAATAACTTTTTTCATCTCTCTCCTCGTCTTCCAAAGATGGCACTCCCTAGACGCACTAGGGTCGACCCCTCTTTTATCGCCCAGAGGTAGTCACCACTCATCCCCATCGATAGGGTTTCAAAGTTAAGTTCAGGATAACGTACTCTACTCTCTTGTGCAATATTTCGTAAGGAGGCAAAAGAGCGCCTGGTCGCCTTCTCACTGCCCCCCAAGGGGCCTATTGTCATCAACCCCTCTATTTTGATTCCCCTAAGATTAGGGACTTCCTCAAGGAGTCGGTAGTAGTCATCAAGCGACTTAAAACCCCCCTTAGACTCCTCCTCAGTGGTGTTGATCTCAATTAAGACGGGCATAACTTTGTGGAGTGAGAGGGCAACACTACTAATTTTCTTAGCAAGTTTCAGCGAGTCAACCGAATCGATTGAGTCGACTAATGGGACCACCTTTTTCACCTTATTTGATTGGAGATTACCAATCATGTGGAGAGAATAACCGCTGCGGTCGGTGGTGAACTTCTCCTCAATCTCTTGCACCCTATTCTCCCCAAAGAGGAGTTGTCCCCCTTTGACAGCCTCTAAAATAGTGGTGATAGGGTGGGTTTTTGAGACAGCCATTAAATCAACTTTTCTCCCTTCACTGGCTGTGGCAATCTCCTCTAGCAGTTTAGCAATTATCTCTTTGTACACCGCGCACTCCTTAATGGGTAGCATAGCGAATAGACCTTTGGTTAGCAAGTTACTTATTTAACCCTTTATTTTATAGAAAGATGGTTTATAGTTAAGCCACAAGGGTTGTTGGAGGAGGGAATTATGAAAAAAGTTGCCCTATTTATAGTTATGGCCTTAGTGGTCTTAACTTTAACGAGTTGTATTGAAGTTATCCACGTGATAACAATCTCCAACGGAGTGGTCTCCACCCAAATCCGCTATACAGCGCAAAAGTACCTTTTTGACATGTTATCACTATTTAGTACTGATGGTGTAAACGCCAGTGATGTTTTTGACATAGGAGAGGAGATCTTCGAAGATATCCCCGAGGGGTTCGCTTCTTTAAGGAAAATAGACAGCCCCTACGACTTTGGAGCCGAGATTACCATTATAAGTTCCTACGACGATGATGTCCCCTTTGTCCCCCATAAGGTGGGCGATTACTTTATTGTCACCCTCCCCTCACTAGGGGGTGATGAGATGGATGAAGATACCATTGACTTCCTCTCTGGGACAAAGTATAGGATGATCTTGAGTCTCACCGATGTTTTGAGTGATATAAGGCATGCTGAAGTTTACGTTGGCGATGACTACCTTTTGGGTGAAGATGATGGGGTTAATGTCATAATACAAGATAAATTGATGGTCGTTGAAATCCCCATGGTCCTCCTCTTTATGGGAGAAGAGGACTATATGGTAATACTCTATTAGGGGTAAAATGGGGGGTGAGGGATTTGAACCCACGACAACCTGGGTGTAAACCAGGGACTCTCCCGCTGAGCTAACCCCCCTCTCGTTTCGTGTGAGAAACTACCATAATGGGCAACTCTTTGTCAACAGAGTGTGGTCTCTTAGGGGGGTAATGTATTATACTCCTCTTATCAGGGAGGAAGAATATGGACTTTTCACTACTACATCCAGCTGATCAATTAGTGATGATTATGAATCGTATCTATAGTCGTGGTATGACAACTACTAGCGGAGGCAATCTCTCCATTAAAGACGACTCGGGTGATGTGTGGATTACCCCAGCCGGAATTGACAAAGGGAGTCTCACTCGCGGTGATATTATTAGAATTACTAAAGATGGCAGTGTCGATGGGATTCATCGCCCCTCTTCGGAGTTACCTTTCCACCTTGCGGTCTACAAGGCACGCCCCGACATTAATGCGGTGCTTCACGCCCACCCCAATGCCTTAGTTGCCTTCTCTATTGTGAGGAAAATCCCCTCCCTCTCCCTCTTCCCCTCGGTCGCCCGTACCTGTAAGGGGATAAAGCTGGCCCCTTACGACCTTCCAGGCAGTGATGGTCTAGGCGCTAAAATAGCCCACGAGTTTGCCTCTGGAAGCGATATTGTATTATTAGAGAACCACGGAGTCGTAATTGGGGCTGATAACCTCTTTAAAGCCTTTATGACCTTTGAGACCCTCGAGTCGAGTGCCCGTCTAGAGTCACTCGCTAACCGTCTTGGAGTTGTAAAAGAGCTAACTTCAACACAGCTCTCCCTCTCTGACACCCGCCACCACCTTTTAATGGATGACATCGAATTCAAGCTGCGGACAACTGAGGAGTTGACGGCTAGAAGAGAGATGGTGACCCTTATTCAGCGCTCCTACCGGTTAGGACTCTTCAATGCCACCAATGGGACCTATTCGGTCAGGCTAGCCGACGGCTCTATTTTGATTACCCCTTTCAATAAAGATCGAGCCTATGTTGAAGTTGAAGATATTGTGAGGGTGAAAGATGGGATGAAAGAACGGGGCAAAACCCCCTCTAGGGCTATAAAACTTCACGCCAAGATCTATGAGAAGAATCCCCACATTAAAGCAATTTTAGTTGCCCACCCAATGCACCTAATGGCCTTCGCTATAACAGGGGCAAAACTTGACCCCCGCACAATTCCCGAATCTTATATCCTACTGAGAGATGTGAAGAGGGTCCCCTATGAGATGCTCTATACCGACTACCAAGCGATTGCCGACTCTTTCTCACCCCAAAGCCCCACCCTCCTCATCGACAACGATTCAATTATTACTACCGGGGAATCGCTCCTCCAAGCCTTTGACCGCCTTGAGGTGGCCGAAGCAACCGCTGCCAGTCTCTACATCTCCCAATCAGTTGGAGAGGTGGTCCACATTAAGGATGAAGAGATTGTAGCCATCAACAAAGCCTTTAAGTTAGAGTAGAAGTAAACCCTCTATCTGGGCGCCTAGAGAATTCTCTAGGCGTTCTTTTTTAAGTAGGTTCATTTATTGCTTAATTGAGAGCTTAAATCTTATTGACACTAGGGGCACAAATACCTATCTTATATATGAACAGTTGTTCATATATGAATATTAGAGGAGTGCTATGCGTAACATTAGAGTCTACAACTTAAAAGGGATTGATTGCCCATCTTGTGCGATAAAGATTGAAGAGGCGGTTAAAAAAATTGATGGAGTTGAATCACTCAATTTAAACCCTCTTAATGGCCGCTTTGAGGTCTCTACAACCCATCAAGAAGTTGGTATTTTCGATAATCTTGTTAAAGAGACAATTGCTAAAGTTGATCCCGCGATAACCACTCAAAATGGCGATAAACCATTAAAAAGAGAGTGGACCAGCTTCCTAGTAATTCCCGCTAGAGTTGTTGTATCTCTTACCCTTTTAGGCCTTGCTATCTACTTTCAAAATTCTAATTTAGCCTACCTCTTCTATCTACTCTCCTATTTAGCCAGTGGCTACGATATCCTCCTAAAAGCTCTCAAAAACCTCTTTAGGGGGGTTGTCTTTGATGAAAACTTCCTCATGACCATTGCTACCATAGGGGCTTTTGCCATTGGGCAACACTCTGAAGCTGTCGCTGTGATGGCTTTTTACCAAGTGGGAGAGTTTTTCCAAAGCCTAGCTGTCTACCGCTCAAAGAGGTCAATTTCGGCCCTCATAGACCTAAAAGCTGTTACTGCTACAGTGCTAAGAGAGGGACAATATGTAACTGTCCCCGTTGAAGAGATTGAGAAAGGGGAGACCTTTGTTGTGCGAAGCGGTGAGAAAATTCCCCTCGATGGGATTGTAAAGAGTGGCTCTTCCCTCCTAAACACCAGCGCCCTAACGGGTGAATCGCTACCGGTGGCGGTCAGCGTTGGCTCCAAGGTTCTAAGTGGATCAATTAATGGTAGTGGTGCTCTTCAAGTGGTGGCAAGTGGCACCTACGCCGAGTCGACGGTGGCCCTAATTTTAAAGATGGTTGAGGAGTCGACAAGTCGTAAGACCGAATCAGAGCGGTTTATAACAAGGTTTGCTAAGGTCTACACCCCAATCGTCGTCCTACTCGCTCTGTTGTTAGCTACCATTCCTCCCCTCTTCTCACCTCTCCCCTTTGCACTCTGGCTCTACCGGGCTCTCGTCTTTTTAGTAATCTCGTGCCCTTGTGCCTTGGTAGTCTCAGTTCCCCTCGCCTTCTTTGCCGGAATAGGGGCATTAGCGAGGATGGGAGTTTTAGTGAAAGGGAGTAACTATCTTCAACTCTTAAGTGAGACTAAAGTGGTCGTCTTTGATAAAACTGGAACCCTCACTAAAGGACAATTTAGTTACAATGGGATGAAAGTTCGCAAAAACTCCCCCTATAGTGAAGAGGAGCTCCTCCAATGGGCAGCCTCTTTAGAGCACAACTCAACCCACCCCATAGGGCGGGCCATTGTTGATTCTTTTAATGGAGACCTATTAGAGGTTACTAATGTAGTTGAACTTCCCGGTGTAGGAATTGAGGGGCACTTTGAAGAGCACTATGTCAAAGTAGGTTTAGGAGAGGGAAAAGAGCTCTCAATCAGTGTTGATGGTGTTGTGGAAGCGACCCTTTTTGTAGCCGATTCTATTAAAGAGGAGGCTAAAGAGAGTGTTGAAGAGCTACGCAAACTAGGCGTTGAAAGGGTAGTTCTCCTCTCGGGTGATAGCGCACCAGCTGTCGCTCAGGTGGCCCAGGCAGTAGGTATTGAGGAGTACTATTCACGTCTCCTTCCCCAAGATAAGGTGGCCCACATTGAGCGCCTTTTGGGTGAAAAATCACCCAAATCATCCCTCGTGTTTGTAGGGGACGGAATCAACGATGCCCCTGTCTTAGCGAGAAGTGACATTGGAGTCTCAATGGGACAACTAGGGTCGGATGCAGCCATTGAGGCCTCAGATGTGGTAATCATGGAGGACCATTTAAAACGGCTCCCGCAAGCTATTAGGAGTAGTCGTCGCACCCTCTCTATTGTGCGTCAAAACATTGCCCTCGCTCTAATTGTCAAAGGTGCCATCTTAATTCTAGGGGCGTTAGGGTGGGCCACCATGTGGATGGCGGTCTTTGGAGACACCGGCGTGGCCCTCTTGGCTATCCTAAATGGGCTTAGGGCTCTTAAACGTCTTTAAGCACTCCTTTTTTTGTGCTATTATCAGTGGCGTATCTGAACAAGGGGTGAACCATGGATGACTCACATATTCGTAATATAGGGATTATGGCCCACATTGACGCCGGTAAGACCACAACCACTGAGCGGATTCTTTTCTACACAGGAGAGAGTCACCGCATCGGTGAGGTGGATGACGGTGAAGCTTTCATGGATTTCCTTGAAGAGGAGCAAAACCGCGGTATTACTATCACCAGTGCTGCTACCACCTGCTTTTGGAATGATTACAAGATTAATATCATCGACACCCCAGGGCACGTCGACTTCACCGCTGAAGTTGAACGCTCACTACGGGTCTTAGATGGAGCGGTAGCTGTCATTTGTGGCGTTAGTGGTGTTGAGCCCCAAACCGAGACTGTCTGGCGCCAAGCTGATACCTATAAAGTACCCCGTATTATCTTTGTCAATAAAATGGATCGCCTCGGAGCCAACTTCTACCAAGTGGTGGAAGAGCTTGAATCTAAATTTAACATTAAAACTGTCCCTCTGTTTCTCCCTGTGGGCGCTGAGTCGAGCTTTAATGGGATTATTGATCTCCTCAATATGAATATGGTCACCTTTGAAGAGACCGATTGGGGGAGCAGTATGGTTACCCACCCCATCCCCGCTGACCTGGTCGATAAGAGTGAGGAGTGGTATGAGAATATAATTGACGCATTAGCCATCTACAGTGATGAGATTACCGAGCTCTACTTTGCCGGCAAGGCGATTCCCCACGAGTTAATTTTTAAGACATTGCGCAAATGTACCCTTGAGCGCACCCTAGTCCCCCTCTTTGTGGGGGCCTCCCTTAAAAACATTGGGGTGCAACCCCTCCTTGATGGGATAGTGCGTTACCTCCCCTCCCCCCTCGACATCCCCCCCATGCGGGGTATAACGGTGAAGAACAACGAGGCGGTTGAAGTTAAGCACGACCCCAATGGCCCCCCTTTGGCCCTAATATTTAAGATTACTCACGACCGCGAGGCGGGCCCTTTGTGTTTTATAAGGGTCTATTCAGGTGTTATTAAAAAAGGGAGTGCAATCTTCAACATCTCAAAGAAGAAACGGGAGCGGATCAACCGCCTCTTTAGGATGCACGCCAACCGCCAACAACCCATTGAGACCCTCTCCGCCGGTGATATTGGCGTTATAGTTGGCTTTAAGGTGGCCCAAACTGGTGATACTATTGGTAGTGAAGGGGTCCAAATCCTCCTAGAGGAGATGAACTTCCCCGAGCCGGTAATTTCTGTGGCTATTGAGCCTAAAACCTTGAGTGATCAAGATAAGTTGAAGGCTGCTTTGATGATTCTAATGCAGGAGGACCCCACCTTCTCTTGGCGCGAGAATTTAGATACTGGACAGTTGATTATCTCGGGGATGGGAGAACTCCACCTCGAAGTTCTAGTTACTAGGCTCACTAAAGAGATGCGAGTTGAAGCGCGTGTCGGTAATCCTCAAGTCACCTACCGCGAATCGATTCTAAAAGAGGTTGTGAAGAGTGAATACTTCTCGAAGGTGTTAGCTGGAAAAGAGAATAGTGGAGGAGTCACCCTAAAGGTGAGACCCCTACCCACCGGTAGTGGAGTTAAGTTTATCTCGAAAGTTAGCCATAAAGAGCTTCCACCGCCGATGCTTGAGGCGATTGAGAGGGGAATTGATAACTCGCGTCGCTCAGGTATTAAATTTGGCTATGAAGCAGTCGATATCGAGGCGACCCTTGAAGCGGTCGATTATAGTGAGCTCTTCAGCACCCCCTTCGCTTTTGAAGCCGCCACTACCCTCTGTTTTGAGGCTGCCTGCCGTGAGGCAGACCCTATTCTTCTTGAGCCAATTATGAAAATAGATATAATTGTCCCCAATCAATATGTGGGAGAGGTTATTGGGAGCTTGACGGCGAGGGGTGGAATAGTCAATAGTATTGAGAGTCGGGCAACTGCTGAGCACATATTAGCTAAGGCACCCTTAGCACAACTGTTTGGGTATTCCACCAACTTACGCTCCTCAACCCAAGGGCGAGGAACTTTTACGATGGAATTCTCACATTTTGCCCAAAAAACATAGAACCAAATGACCAGAGGTTTGACATAAAGGAGCTACTTCTTTACCATGTCCTCTGACTATTACTAGATTCTCTCTGCAGGAGGAGTTATGAGCGTATCGACCACTGACCTAAGGAACATTGCCATTATTGGACACAATGGAACTGGAAAGACAACCCTATTAGAACATATTTTGTTTCAACGTGGATTAATCAGCCGTGCCGAAACAATTGAGTCTGGGAAAACAACCAGCGACTACACTGAAGAGGAGATTGCTAAACAGATCTCAATTCACACTTCGATGGTGCAATTCGACTTTGATGGGAAAATTTTAACCTTTTTTGACACACCTGGAACAGCCGACTTTATTGGTGAAGTTATCAGCGGATTGAGTGCCTCTGAAACGGCTCTCGTTATCGTTGATGCCCGCGACGGAGCACAAATTGAGACCATTAAACTTTGGAAGAAGTTGAATGATATGGACAAGCCACGCGCTGTTTTTATCAACAAAGTTGACCGTGAACGGGGCGATTTCTTCAACGCCTTCTCCCACCTTGGGGAGCAACTACCCGCCACCTATGTCCCAATCACCATTCCGATGGGCTATGGGGAAGATTTCAAAGGGGTTATCAATTTAATCGATAAGAAAGCCTACTTCTTCGACGCCAATGGCGTTGAGAAAGAGGGGGCGATTCCCACTGAGTACAACGATTTAGTGGAAGAGTACAACATGCTCTTGATTGAGGCCGCGGCTGAAGGGGCGGATGAGTTAATTGAGAAGTACCTTGAAGAGGGGTCCTTAGAGGTAGAAGATATTCGAAAGGGGCTCCACGAAGGGCTCAATACCAACCGTATTGTCCCCGTCTTTGCCGGAAGTGCCCAGCACTCATCGGGACTGACAACCCTCTTAAACTTTATTCGTGACGACTTCCCCCACCCCGCTGGAAAAGAGTTCCCCATCATTAAAGGGGAAGAGAGGGAGACTGTTTTAATTGATCCCAACGAGCCAGCAGCGGCATTTATCTTTAAAACAACCATTGACCAGTTCTCTGGAAAACTCTCCTTTGTGAAAGTAGTTCAAGGGAAAGTCAGTGGTGAAAGTGAACTTACCAACCCAGAGATGGGCAAAAGGGAGCGCCCTGGAAAGGTCTTTAGAATGGTGGGTAAAAAACTGGTAGAAGTTGATGCCCTTGAGGCCGGCGATGTAGGGGTAATTACCAAAGGAAACCTCACCTACACCAACGCTTCCCTCTTAACGGGCGATGCTGGATTTGCCTTTGCCCCCCTCTCCCTCCCCTCACCTGTCTACTCACTCGCTATCCAAGCTGGTGATAAGAAGTCGGAAGATAAGATGAACGAAGCCCTCTCGAAAATGATTGAAGAGGACCTCACCTTGCGACGCTCCTACAACGATGAGACAAAACAGGCGACCATCAGTGGAATGGGTGAACTCCACCTCAACATGATTCTCGACAAGATTAGAGAGAAGCAGAAGGTTACAATTAATACTGAACTCCCCAAAATTGCCTATCGTGAGACAATTACCAAGAAATCGGGGATTGTTGAGTATACCCATAAGAAACAATCGGGTGGACATGGCCAGTATGGTAGGGTCCTTATTGAGATTGAACCCCTCGAAAGAGGCGAGTTCTACTCCTTCACCAACGCTATTCGCGGTGGTAACGTCTCTAAAGGGTATATGCCCGGGATTGAGAAGGGACTGCAAGATGCTATGGCTGAAGGATTCTTAGCCGGCTATCCGATGGTTGATATCGGAATCACCATTGTTGATGGAAAAGAGCACCCAGTCGACTCAAGTGAGATGGCCTTTAGGCTAGCTGCCAAAGGGGCAATGAAAGCGGGACTGGAGAAGGCTGGTGCCCTCCTATTAGAGCCCTTTATGAAGCTCTCAGTCTATGTTGAAGACCAATACCTAGGCGATATCCTCTCCGACCTTAGCGGAAAGCGGGGACGTGTCTTGGGTCAAGAAGATATGGGTGGCGGTATCCAGATGGTTAAAGCCGATGTACCCCAAGCGGAGATGCTCAACTACGCTATCGACCTCAAGTCGATGACGAGTGGTACCGGCTCATTTGAGATTGAATTTGACCACTACGAGACTATCAGTGGCCGAATTGCCGATGACGTTATTAAAGCCGCTAAAGAGGCTGCCGAAGATTAATGGTTAAAGCCGGGGTTAATCTCCCGGCTTCTCAACCCAAACTTCCCATATTTGGTGCCCTTGAGCCACCCCTTTACGTTCAAAAGAGGTGACGGGGCGCCAATTTTTTCTCACCGCAAACCCCTTAGAGGGGTTAACTAATTGAGAGTTTCCTCCCAACACCTCTAAAATTTGCTCCCCATACTCTTGCCAGTCGGTGACGGCGTAGATATAGCCTCCACTCTTTAACTTTTTAGTTAGTAACTCAACAAAAGGGGGTTGAATTAAGCGCCTTTTGTGGTGCCTCTTTTTGGGCCATGGGTCGGGGAAGAAGATATGAAAGCCAGCTACTGAATTATCTTCAATCATAGAAGTTAAGACTTCAACGGCATCGAAGCGGATAAGTCTAATATTATTTAACTCACTTTGCCCCACCCAATTTAAGAGTTTGGCAAAACCGGTTAAGAAGACCTCAATTGCTAAGAAGTTTAAGTCACGCCTCGCTTGGGCTATTTGGAAAGTGGCGCTCCCCATCCCAAACCCAATTTCGATAACGACCGGGTTTGGGTTACCAAAGAGCTCCTCAAAGTCTATCTTTTCCTCTTTAAAAGGGAGAACATACTCTTTAGAGTAGAGGGTAAGTGCCTCCTCTTGGCTCTTCTTGAGTCGCCCTTGGCGTAGCACAAAACTCTTCACATCGCGCTTAGAACTCACTTCTTCCTTTCCCATCACCCCTCCTAAACCAGACGCTGTAGTGTCTCGAGGATAAAGAGTGACTTATCCTTGAGGGAGACAGCATCGGTGTTGAGTGTTAACTCATTCATCCGCTTGGGATTTAAGCGGACAGTTCCATTGCTGAGCCTAATTAGCTCCATCAACTTATCGATAGCGACATCTTTAACTTTGGCAAATTCGATGGTAACGACCCCATTACGCTCTTTCAGGTGGCTAATAGAGAGCTTTTGAGAGATAATCTTCAACTCTGCAATATAGAGGAGGTTGGCCACAACTTCGGGCATGGGGCCAAAGCGGTCCTCCATCTCAGCTGTTAAACTCTGGAGCTGACTATCGCTATTAATCGAGGCCAATTTCTTGTAGATCTCAAACTTAATTGAGGGCTCATCGATGTAGCTGTCGGGGATAAAGCCGCTGTAATCGAGTTCGAGGTAGACCTCTTTTGACTCCTCTATCTCCCCCTCTTTGAGCATCTCGGCAATTGTTTCATCTAAGATACGCATATACATGTCGAGTCCCACTGAAGCCAGTTGGCCGCTCTGCTCTCTACCTAAGAGGTTCCCGGTCCCTCTAATCTCCATATCTTTAAGGGCAATTTTGAAGCCACTGCCAAGTGAGGTGTTTTCTGAAATCACCTTTAACCTTTTGATAGCCACTTCACTCAAAGCTGTTTGAGCTGGATAGAAGAGGTAGGCGAACGCCTCTTGGTCACTGCGTCCCACCCTCCCCCGCAGTTGATAGAGTTGCGATATCCCATACCGGTCGGCGCGGTCGATAATAATCGTATTGACGTTGGGGATATCAATTCCGTTCTCAATTAGGGTGGTAGAGACTAAAACTTGGATCCCTTGGTGGACAAAGCGGTGCATCACATCCTCTATTAGGATGGGGTCCATCTGCCCGTGAATCGACTCAATGAGGAGGGAAGGGAGTTGCTGACGAATCATCATCACCACCTCATTAAGGCTCTCAATGCGGTTGTGGAGGAAGTAGACTTGCCCACCTCGCCCTATTTCGAATCTTATCGCTTCTACTATCTTCTCTAAGTTAAACTCCCCTATGATAGTCTTAATGGGGCGCCTCGACATGGGTGGGGTGGCTAAAAGGGACATATCTCTAATCTTTAGAAGCGACATATAGAGGGTGCGGGGAATGGGGGTAGCTGAGAGGGCGAGGGTATCAACATTGGTCTTTAACTCCTTAATCCTCTCTTTATCTTTAACTCCAAAGCGTTGCTCTTCATCAATTATTAGAAGCCCTAGATCTTTGAAATGGATATCTTTTTGGATAATACGGTGGGTCCCCAAAAGGATATCGACCTCCCCTTCTTTAAGGCGTTTGACAATATTACGTTGCTCCCCCTTTGAGACCATCCTCGAGAGGAGGGCTACTTCCACTGGAAAGTGTCCCAATCTTTCGACAAGGGTGGTGTAGTGTTGCTCCGCTAAGATGGTTGTTGGTGCTAAAAACGCAACCTGCTTGCCCGCCATTACCGCTTTAAAGGCGGCCCTGAAGGCTATCTCGGTCTTCCCATACCCCACATCACCACAAATGAGGCGATCCATCACCATGGGGCTCTCCATATCTTGTTTCACGTCTTCGATACAGAGGAGCTGGTCTTCGGTCTCTTCAAAGGGGAAAGAGGCTTCAAACTCGAGTTGCCAATCGGTATCTTTAGGGAATGGGAACCCTTTTGAACTCTTCCGCTTAGCGTAGAGATTTATTAACCTAGTTGCCAGTTCTTCGGCCGCTTTACGAGCTCTCGCTTTCTTATTCTCCCACCCCTGGCCTCCCAATTTATCGAGTCGGGGGGCAACTCCCCCTCCCCCTACGTAGCGTTGAATAAGGTTGGCTTGTTCAATAGGGACAAAGAGGAACTCCTCATCGGCGTAGACTATCTTGATGTAATCGCGCTCTTTAGCCGCCATCGTAATGCGGTCAATCTTTATAAACTGCCCCACCCCATAGTTGACATGCACCACATAGTCCCCCTCCTCAAGGTCAACAAAGGAGTCGAGGGGAGATGTTTGTACTTTATGGAGGGTCTTAACAACCTCTTTGCGTCTGCCAAAGATCTCGTGGTTACAAATTACAACCAACTTCTCCTCAATAATCGAGAAGCCACTGCTGATACTCTCCTCAAAGATAGTCACCTCTGGGAATTGGGAGAGCATGTTAGTAAGACGACTCTTTTGAAGTTGAGAGCCACCATAAATAAAGACCTTATACCCATTCTCTAAAAACTGGCTAAGTGACTCCTTGAACATGGTGAAGTTGCCAAAATAGGAGCGAGGTCCATCTAAAGAGTAGGCAAGGGCCCCCTTTTGTTGCCCCCTCACATCTAATAAGACGGTGGAGGAGTCCCAGCGCTCAAAGAGGTCGCTGTAGTTGTAGAGGAGTTGATCGGGTTTAGGGGAACTGCGGTCCTCTAAGAAAGCCCCGCGATAGAGACTCTTAGCTTCAACCATTAGAGAGTGGTAGGAGGCCTCAAGGCGCTCTTTGCCTTGGAAGAAGATATAATCATCTTTATTGAGATAGGGTTCAACACTGGAGCTCTTAAGGCGCTCTTCATCGCCTAGAAGGGTGTAGGAGAAGTGGGAGAGAGACTTGACGGTATCTTGCTTAAAAGGGTCAAAATAGGTGATTCTCTCAATTGTATCCCAGTCCCCTGTAATTCTCACCGGATAGGGCTCATCTTTTAAGAAGAAGTCGATCACTTCACCATGGATTGAGAACTCCCCCTGCATTGTTGTACTAGGGGATCTAAAGTAACCCGATAGGGAGAGAGCTTCGGCAATTTTATTGGGGTTGAAAGGGTCCCCCACCTTCAACTTAAAAGTTGAGTTAGAGAGCGACTCTTTAGAGATTAAGGGGGAGACAAAGGCCCTCAAATGGGTCACAACAATACGCCTTTTATTCTCCTCAATCGCTACCAAGGCCCTAAGTTGGGCATACTCACGCTCACTCCCTTGCCAAGGGCTATAAAGGAGTTTTCCGCTACTCGGGAGATAGGTGAAAGGGACCCCCCCACTTTCAAGGTCTTTGGTTAGTTGGCGCGCCCCCTCTTCGGTGGGGGCAATTACCCAGAGGCGCCCCTCAACTAGCTGGTTGTAGAGGTTGAGAGTGAGAGCTAAGGGGTACCCCTCAAGCCCTTCTACCCACTGACGAGTGTGGCGATTATCTTTGAATGCCTTGTAAGGGGCTCCCCTTTTAAGATAAGATTGTACAAGTTTATTGATGGGTTGTTGCATCGATGCTCACACTATCATAGAGGACAAAGGTATTCAATGGATTCATTTGGAACATTAGCTCAAGTTGTATTAGAAATGGGGGAGTTGGCTAATGAGCGCCAAGCTACTATTTCTCCCCATTACAAAGAAGATGGCTCAATAGTCACCTCAACCGATACCGAGATTTCATCAACCCTTATGGGGACAATTAATCACCTCTTTCCCGGTTCAAATATCGTCAGTGAAGAGGAGCTCTCCCCTTTCGATAACGACGCCCCCTACACCTTTGTCATCGACCCCATCGATGGGACCGATGTCTACTCCCAGGGTTTCCCCGGATGGTGTATCAGTGTTGGCATTTTAAACCAGAAGAGGGAGCCCATTGGAGCTATTATAAATGCCCCTAGGTGGGGACTAAACTACCAAGAGGGGCTATTTCTATACCAAGCGCCCCACGCCCCCCTCCTCCTTAACGGCTCCCCCTTTAAGGGGCGCGCCTCGAGTGACTCTCTAGAGCAGCTTACAATGAGCTCCTACTCAGCCCGCTACCTCCCTTTAGAGCGCTTTAAGGGGAAAATTAGGATTTTTGGTTCAAATATCCTCCATATGGTCTCACCACTAGTTCACCCCCTGATTCAAGGGGCAGTCTCAACCCCCTGTTATGTGTGGGATCTCTGTGGAGCACACGCCCTCTTATCTCTGCAAGGGTATGAGGTGGTCTATAGCGATGGTTCCCCCTTCATCTATAGCGATGACCTTTTAATTAAAAGAGAGAAATTCAAGGGGGTTATCTATTCGAGTCAACCTAAGTTTATTAAAGAGTTGGTAACCCTTTTTTCCTAATTGGTGACAACGCCTCTAGTGTGCCACCGCTTGGCCAGATAGATAAATGGAGTGTCTAAAGCTGCCACGACCCACTTTAGGGCGTAGGTGGTGACCATTATTTGCCACAGAACCCCCCAAGGGTAGCGCCCCCAAAAGGCGATAAGGGTAAAAATGAGGGTATCTATCAATTGACTCACCATAGTAGAGGCGTTGTTACGGAGCCAAAGCCACCCGACACTGGGTCTTTTTTTACGCCAAAACTCGTAAGACCACACATCGTTGAGCTGTGAGACGAGGTAGGCGGCTAAACTTGCCAAAGCAATCCGGGGCATGAGGGAGAAGATAGTGACGAGACTCTCTTGTACTAAATCGGAAGGAGCCGGTTTAAAGAGGAGGGCTGTATTCATTAAGAGGGTCATCACTAGGAGGGCAAAAAATCCAATCCCTACCCCCTTATAGGCCTCCTCTTTGCCGTAACACTCACTCAAGATATCGGTTGCTAGGAAGCTAGTAGCATAGACAATGTTGCCCAAGGTCGCCTCAAGGGTGAAGATCTCTATTGTTTTAGTCACTTGGATATTGGCTACAATAATCGAAATGGGAATCCACACAAAGAGCCCCACCCTCCCCCAAAGGCGAAAGGCTACCATAATAGCCCCAAAATTGAGAATTAGCATGAGAAACCATAAAAGTTCATTCACTAATAGACAAACTCCCCAAACTCCTCTTCCCAAGGTCGACTGGTATCTAACATTTTAGTCCACTCTAATGAGTAGCGCTCAATAACCGCATCAACTAGTTCACGCCTCACGACAACAATAAGAATGGGGATGTCGCCCTCGGCCTCATCGATCCGGCGAAGTTCACTTAACGCCTCATGGTAGCCACCCCCCTCCAACTCCAAGGGGCCAATTTCATCGATAACAAGAAAAACGGATTTTCCAATAGAGTCAAGGAGGCGCTCATTGGCCCACTCAAAAGTGGCTTGATTAATCCAAAAGCGCCCCCTTTGAGGCCACCCCTCTCTCTCTATGGTTGTTAAGAGGAGTCTCTCCTCCCCACTAACCATGTCGCAGAGATACCACTCTTTTTGCTCTTCTCCAGCAAGGGGTGGGACTTGGATTAACCCGCAAATAGGGGTTCCCAATTCAAGACCTAAGATACGGGAACAAAGGATCTTGGTAAAGCTCGATTTGCCACTATGTTTATCGCCGGTAATTATTAGGGCTAACATCAGTCGTCACTTTCAGCTAAAAAGCTTTGCAAAACACTGAAGGCGGCCATAGAATCTTCACGGCTGATAACAAAGGTGAGTTCATTCATTGTAGAGACAATCTCGTTGACGTTAATCTCCTCCCACGCCAATTTACGCACCGCTTCATAGACAATGCCGGGCGTTGACATAAAGTCCCCACTGAAAACGAGAGAAAGGGCCACTAAGTCCCCCATCTTATGGAGCACCTTCTCCTCCCTAAAGAAGGGGTCAAGAAGGCTAATGTTCTTCTCACTGATTGAGATACTTACCTCGTGACTCCCCACGGTGACATTGAGAAAATCACTCGAGGTGGGTTTCACCTTGTTGTAGAGGGCTCCTAGCTTCACCATAACAGAATCACTTAGTACCAAATTAACGCTGAAGATATTGGTCTTCATCACAATCTCATGTTTTAGGTTATAGCTCTTTTGTTCCATCTCCCTTTTGCGCAGCTCTTCTCCATAGCGACGAATAGCCATCACTATAGCTGCCGTTTTAACCGGCTTTCCGTAGAGTTCTTCAACATTACTTTGAATCGACTGGGCATAATTGCTGTAACTTAAAATCCCCTGAATTAACATCTCGTAGAGGAAAGGGGTGCGGTCGATGATATGTTTAACACAACTGCTAATTGATTCCATAAGTCACCTCTTCTGTTATTGTTAGCACGAAAAGTGTAATTTTTCAATCATTTATAACAATAATATTTAGATTGCTACAAAGTAAACCGTTTTATTCCTTTCCCAATTTGCACAACCCTTTTTGTGTGTTATAGTCGTTGTGTAGATAAAGGAGGAACTTAAGCCTGTGCTGTGCCCTTATTGCGGTAAAATGGAAGATAAAGTTTTAGAATCTCGCCAAAATAGTAGTGGATCGACCATTAGACGCCGTCGCGAGTGTTTAGCCTGTGGCTACCGCTTCACCAGCTATGAGCGAATCGAAGAAAAACCTCTTTTAGTTGTCAAAAAAGATGGGCGGCGCGAACCCTTTGATATCCGCAAGATTGAGCGAGGCCTCCGCCTAACAACCGAAAAGAGGCACGTGAGCCAAGAGACGATTGAACAAATTCTCCAAGACATTGAGGATGAAATTGTCCATCTAGCCGGGTCAAAGCGGGAAATATCCTCACAAGAGATTGGGGAAGCTGCCCTCAGGCAACTCTACAAGCTAGATACCGTAGCTTATATCAGATTCGCTTCGGTCTACCGTGCATTTAACAACGTCGACCAATTTATCGAAGAGATTGAGCGCATTACCCACAAGATGGGGTAACTTAGTGCTTAACGTCGAACCATTTTCCAGTAATTGATTTCTCTATCTCCTCATTGAGCCGTTCAGGTTTTAAGATCTCGTTGGCACAATCGAGGCAGAAATTGTCACTCATCCCCGCCACATAGTCATAAACGAGACGCTCTATATTCCCATCGTGTTTAATATAGGGGTCATACATCTCACTAACGTGGTGGGCAAAGCCACTGGCCAACATATTCTTCTCCGTGTGGTAGAGCGCCTCATTGAGTTGATAATTCTTCAACAACCCCTTTAGGTAGTCGACTACCAAGACAAAGAGGCGTTTAAAGTAGGGACCATACCCCTGCAGAAGGGGCGATAGGTAGATATTTTTGTAGTTGAACTCTTTCATCTCTAAGACTGCTTCAAAGATGGGGTCAGAGAAGGCAATCCCCCTCTCTGGCGATGAGGTATCAATTAGGTCGTTTACCAGGGTGTTTATAATCGAAGCATTGTTCTTACCCAACCTCTCCCCCACCAACTCTGGCAGCGACTCTTTTTCAATAATCGAGAGACGACAAGCATCTTCAAAATCACGCCCTAAATAGGCTGCTTGATCGCAAAACCGGACAACGGCCCCCTCCCAGGTAGCTGGAACCGCATCCTTGCGACTCTTAAGGGCTGAAAGGTCCTTCTCTTGGCCTGTCGGTATAAGGGTTTGCTCAAAAACCTCCCCATTGTGACACGCTATTCCATCTCTTACTGCGTAGGTTAAGTTGAGCCCACGCCCCTGATTGGCCAGAAAATCGACCACTCTGAGGGAGTTTAATTCGTGTTCAAACCCCCTAAAGCCCTCCCTCTCCATCATCTCAGTTAAGATAGTCTCCCCTACATGACCGAAGGGGGTGTGACCCAAATCGTGCCCCATCCCAATCGCCCAGGCCAACTCCGAGTCGAGGTTAAGTCCACGACACACTGCACTAGCCACTGAAGCAACATGGAGAGAGTGCTCCATTCGGGTACAGATATGGTCGTTAGCGGGGGAGAAAAAGACTTGGGTTTTGTGCTTGAGACGCCTAAAGGGGGAGGAGTGGATTATGGCAGTTGTATCACGGTAGTAGTCGCCACGAACATCGCTTTTGCGCTCATGTTGGCGCTGTTTTAAAACAGCCTCACTTAAGGCGTTGACAAATTGTTTCTCCCTAGCCATAACGACCCCTATAAACAGATTACTCTACTAGCCAAGTAGGCCCTTTCATGGTACCATGTTTGCCATGATGATGCTACTAATTGCTATTGGGACAACACTCGTATGCTTTCTCTCTGCCGTCCTCTCCATCCGTTACATCTTCTCCAGGCAGGGGTGGTTTTGGATAATCCCCTCCTTTATCTCCCTCATCTTCCTCTACCTTAGCTTGGGTCCCCTCTTTAGGGTCGCCTTTGGGAACATTGGAGAGGCCTACCAAATTCAACTCTCACCCTACCGCTCAATCGATGGAATTTTCCCTCTCATTGTGGTTGTCCTCTGGTTCCTCTTGGTTATCTCATTGCGCATCGCTTTGCGGATTGCTGTTCCAGAAAACAAACACCTGATTGATACCAAACGCAACCTAGCTGAAGCGCGCTATGTTAACTACCTAGAGCTCAAACTGTACCGAAAAGAAGCACATAAATTGAGACGCAAAGCGGCTAAAGAGGCCCGCGAGGTGCAGGGAAAGACCTATCCATTAGAGTGGGTAGCCCTCTACGATGAGTTCAACTAGCATTCTCTTTTTAGTGGGCATTAAACACTCAGGCAAAAGTGCCCTGGGTCGTTTGGCCTCTTCTGTTATCCCTAATGCAACTTTCTACGATAGTGACGATTATGTGATTCCCCTTCTTGCCCCCCCCTACACCTCAATTCGCCAGTTTTATGGCTCTGAAGGACAAGCTGCTTTCATGGCCTTAGAGCTAGAGGCTGTTAAATCAATACTACAACAAGCTGAGGGGGAGTTAGCTATTATTGCCCTAGGGGGTGGCGCTTGTGATAACACCCCCCTAATAACCTTGATGCAAAGAGTGGGTAAGATAATCTATCTCCAGGTAGACTCTGAAACTCTCTTTAAAAGGATAGTCAAAGGGGGGCTCCCCCCCTTCTTAGATAGTGACGATCCAGCGTCCTCATTTGATACCCTATACCGGCAAAGGGATGCACAATATAGGAAACTTTCCGATTATGTGCTACAATTATCCGATTGTCGGTCAGTCGAGGAGAATGGGCTGATTGTGGCCAAACTTCTCCTCGAGGTAGCCGGAAGTGAGGACCAATGTCAAAAAACAGTTTCGGAACAGCCCTTAAAATAACCACCTTTGGCGAGTCGCATGGTGTCGCTTTAGGGGTTGTTATAGATGGATTGGAGAGTAATTTTACCCTCGACTTAGAGGCAATCCAAAAAGAGCTCGACCGACGGCGCCCTGGTGGCAACCCCTTAGGGACAACACGTAATGAGAGCGATACTTTTGAGATTTTGAGTGGGATTTTTGAAGGCAAGACCACTGGCACTCCCCTCGCTATAATTATTCGTAACACCAATCAACGCTCTGATGACTACAATAACATCTCTGAGCTCTTCCGCCCCGGACATGCCGATTACACTTGGCACAAGAAATTTGGAATTAGGGATTGGCGTGGAGGGGGACGCTCCAGTGGCCGAGAGACCGCTGCCCGTCTAGCTGCCGGGGCAATCGCCCGTCAAATATTGGCCGCTAAGGGGATAAATATCATCGCCTACACCACCCAACTTGGGGATGTAGTTGCCCATGAGAGGGACTTCTCACAAGTGCCCCTTAATAACACCAGCACCCCCGACAAGAAGGCCGCTGAAGAGATGGCTAACTTGATAGAGCGGATGAGGGGGGAGAATGAGAGTGTGGGAGGCATTGTTGAGTGTCAAATAACCGGCCTCCCTGCCGGATTAGGTGAACCTCTCTTTGATAAAGTTGATGCCCTCCTCTCCCATGCGATTATGTCGATTGGAGCGATCAAGGGGATTGAGTTTGGCGACGGTTTTAAGGTTGCGACCGCTTATGGCTCTCAAAACAACGACCAGTTAGGCAAAGAGGGGTTTTTAACCAACCACGCCGGCGGGGTCAATGGTGGAATTACCAATGGCGAGCCCCTTATCTTTAGGGTTGCAGTTAAACCGACAGCTTCAATTGAGAGAGAACAAAAAACTATAAACCTAGAGGGAGAGGAGACCACAATCAAAGTTGTTGGACGCCACGACCCCTCGATATGTATCCGCATAGTGCCAGTAATTGAAGCAATGAGTGCTGTCACCCTCCTCTCTCTGTGGTACGAGCAATATGGTCGATAAACCCCTAATCGTTCAAAGTGATTTGAGCCTCCTCCTCGATGTTCACAGCTCCTCGAGTGAAGCAACCCGTAACGACCTCCTCCCCTTTGCGGAACTGGTTAAGTCCCCGGAGCACGTCCACACCTATGCGGTTACCAACATCAGCCTCTGGAACGCAGCCTCATTAGGAATCGATAGTGGTGAGGTGTTGAGACGGTTAGAGAAGTGGTCACGTTACCCCCTCCCTGAGAACGTTATTTTTCATATCAACGAGATTGGTGGGCGCTTTGGTTCAATTAAGCTCCTCCCCTACGATGAGGAGAACTACCTCTTAGAGGTGGAACAAGAGCGCTTCCGTCGTGAGATTATGGGCAACAAAAGTCTTTCTAAGAGTATTGGGTTAGCCGACAACGGCTTTATAGTCCCCCACTACCGGCGCGGAGAGGTGAAGGTTGAGCTTATCAAGATGAACCTCCCCGTTGATGACCAAGTCCCTCTCAATCGTGGAGAGAGCCTCCCTATAACTTTTAGAGAGGTCTCAAAAGGTGGAATCCCCTTTATCTTACGCGACTACCAACGCCTAGCCGCCTATTCGGTATTAGGTGATGGTGGGCCAGGAAGTGGCTATGGGACTATTGTCCTCCCCTGTGGCTCGGGAAAGACCATCGTTGGGATGGAGATTATGAGTCGCTTATCGACGCGCACCCTCATACTAACAACTAATATCGCGGCCATTCACCAATGGATGGCTGAAATTGTCGATAAACTCGATGTTGATGAAAATTTAATCGGAGAATACTCGGGAAAGCATAAAGAGATTAAACCAATTACTGTTGCCACCTACCAGGTGTTAACTTGGCGCCCCGATAAAGAGGGTGATTTCCCCCATATGCGCCTCTTAAGAGAGGGGAACTGGGGCCTAATAATCTACGATGAAGTTCATATGTTGCCGGCCCCTGTCTTTAAAATTACCGCTGAACTGCAAGCTATATATCGGGTGGGATTAACGGCAACTCTCATTCGGGAAGACAACCGTGAAGGTGAGGTCTTCTCCCTAGTGGGACCTAAACGCTACGATGTACCGTGGAGCGAGTTGGAGAGTCAGGGGTGGATTGCTGAGGCAATTTGTACCGAAATCAGGGTCCCCCTTCCCGAAGATTTAGAGATCCCCTACGCTATTGGGACAAAGCGGGAGAAATACCGCATTGCGAGTGAGAATCGCTTGAAGATTGAGATTGTTAAGGAGTTGATTGCTAATCACAGTGAAGATTTCATTTTAGTGATTGGACAATACCTTGACCAACTAAAGATTATAGCCCAAGAGTTGAACGCCCCTCTAATAACCGGCGCTCTACCCACCGAAAAGAGGGAGGAGCTCTACAACAGCTTCAGAGGTGGGGAGATTAAGCTCCTTGTCGTCTCAAAGGTGGCCAATTTTGCCATTGACCTCCCCGATGCCTCGGTAGCGATTCAAGTCTCGGGGACTTTTGGCTCCCGCCAAGAAGAGGCCCAACGCCTAGGGAGGATTTTGAGACCTAAGCAGAAGAGTAGCTACTTTTATACCCTTGTGACCCGCTACTCGAGCGAAGAAGACTTTAGTGCAAATAGACAAAAATTTTTAACTGAGCAGGGGTACAGTTACCGTGTGGAGGTTTGGCAATGATGATTAAAAATATTGAACTATGGGAACACGCCCTCGCACTCCTAAATGATGAGGTTTACCTCGATTTGGTGCGGAACTTTTTAGGGAAAGTCCCCACCCCTTTCCATAAACCACTCCTCAATAAGAGGATGACGAACCTCTTCTCAAGTGAAGAGTTTATAGAGCGCATAGAGCAATCGCTCTCCCCCATTGATCGCAAAATTTTAACGAGTGCTTTCCTTCTAGAGAGCCCCACCCAAAACGAACTTTGCTCCCTCTTCGAAAAAGAGGTCGACTATGTAGCTCTGCAACAAAATGTTGTCAACCTTGAAGAGCGACTTCTCTTAGTCCCCCACCCCAACTCACAGGTGAAGGGGGGGGAGTTGATGGTGAATCCCCTTTTAAGGGAGCGTCTCCTAAAGTACTCCCTTTCGCTTGAGGAGCTTTTTCCCACTAGTGGGGAGGAGGAGAAACGTCTCACATTTGGTAATGGACAACGCTCCATTGTCAGAGGACTCCTCTCACTCCATTTTCACGACCTCCTCACCACCCAAGAGCGCAGTGCACGTACCTTACAAAATAGATTGATAAAAAGTGTCTTTAATGAGGAACAGAGAGCTTTAATTCTCAATTTCAACCAACTCCTCTTCTACACCAAAGCGGTAAAGGAGAGGGGCCGTAATTCGGTTGTAATCCATAAACAGGCCATGAATCTCCTCTCCCTTGAGCCATTTGAGATTCAACAGCTCCTCTTTCAATCGAGTTGGTACTCCCAAGAGAGCTTAAATAAAAAGGTAGTTCATCCCACAACCCTTAACGCATTCTACACCTCAATAAGTCAAATTTTAGAGGAGTGCGTTATAACCAACCGTCAACAACTCCTCTTCATCTGTCGCCTAGTGGCCCTTAAACACCGCTTAGAGGTTGATGATTGGGAGCTTCTTGTTAACCTTTTGTTTGACATCGGGCTCTCTAGTCAGGAGCCTCTCACCAATAGTACCAATCAGAATGAACACCTTAAACCGACGATAGATAGCGATTTAACCCTCTCTTTCAGTCACGACCTCCAAGTCGTTGAGGGGCGGGTAGACCTCTATATGTTGGGTATCATTAAACGTTATGATTTAGTCAATTCGTATGAACTCAATAAGAAGAGCCTCCTTAAAGCGTTCGATGGTGGTCTCTCCAACAGTGAAATCTTGGGTTATCTTGAGCAACTCACCCCCACAATTCCTCAAACACTCCGCGACCTTTTGGGAGAGTGGAAGGAGGAGTACTCAGCCATTACAATCTATGATGGGATTGTTGTCAAAGCTGATGAGCGACTCTCCCGTATAATCGAAGCTCTCCCCAATCTCCAAGACTTTCTAATTGCCAAGATTGAGAAGGGGATCTACCTCTTCAAACGGGAAGAGGAATCTCAGTGGCGCGAGGTGCTCACCTCAACCGGTATCGGCTTGTTACCCTCAAGTATTGGGACAAAAGAGGAGGAGGTGCCACCAATTGCAGAGCCCCTCAAAATTGAAGACAATTCAATCGACTCCCTCTCGCACGCCCTTAAGAGGCTTCCCAAGAAGCTCCCTCCCCTCCCCGTGGTTGATGATTTTAAAGAGTCGCTTCTCGCTTTAGCTAAAAAGAGGGGTTCTTCTAAAGGGGAGCGGGAAGAGTTGGAGGCTCGTATTGAGCAAAAATTGATTCTCCTCCCCTCCCAAGTGGTCAATATTGAGCGCTATAGCAAAACAATGGAAGCGAGTGGCTTCGATTTCCAAGGGAAGGTCAACTTGTGTAAAACCACCCTCAACTCCCCCCTAGATCTCCTTGAGTTACACCTTCTAGACGATGAGGGGAACTCAAGGACAATATTGAGCGAGGTGAAAGAGATTATTAGTGGCTCAACGACCCAAGAGACAGCCGTCAGGGTCTCTATTCTCCCTGGTAAAGAGGAGAAAGTGATTTCAATAGCTAAAGTTTTTAGGGTGAGGAAGCTTAGGCGCTCAATCTTCTTCCAGGGTTAGCTCCACTTCGAGCCGCTTGGGGTAGTGGTAACCACTAAACGACTCAAATTGCAACTTCCCTTGTCTGAGTAACATATCGATTCCAAAGAGGAGTAAACAGCCCCTCTCCTGGGCCCTCTTCAAGAGGGGGGTAAGGTGGGGACGATAGATAAGTTCATAGACAACTTGCCCCCTCTTAAACTCAAAACTTGGGATAGGGTCGACCCCCTCATAGGGGGCCATCCCTAAGGGGGTAGTTTGGACAATTAGATCAACATCTTTATAGAGGGGAGCATTCTCCAGTGAATCCCAACTACTCATCGTCTCATTGGCCAATTGTTCGGCCCGTTTGAGGTCGCGATTTACAATTGTCACTTTACACCCATGGTTCCTTAAGGCCCACACCACAGCCCTCGCAGCTCCACCAGCTCCCACCACAAGGGCACTTTGAACCCGCTGAGAGTCGATCTCCTTAATAAGAGGTGCAATAAAGCCATAGTAGTCGGTGTTGGTCCCTTTCCATAAGTTGTTCGCCCGCACCACTGTGTTACAACTCCCAATCTGCTTCACTTCACGGGTTATCTTCCCTAAATAGGGGAGCACTTGTTGCTTGTGGGGGACTGTTACTGAAAAGCCGGTAATCTTTAACATCTCGGCTAATATAAAGAAGGAGCGTACATTATCGACGGGGAATGGGAGGTAGATAGCATTAAATTTAATCTCATGAAATCCTTGGTTTTGAATTATTGGGGAGAAGGAGTGGAGGACAGGGTTACCAATGACCCCAAATATTTTTGTCTTCTCATCAACTCTGTCACCCCGGTAGAGCTCTTTCATCGCCCTAGCAGAAATCTGGCCAAGAGCCACCGCCTCTTCACTGCAGTAGGTTAAAAGAGAGCCAACCCTCTTGTAGAGGATACGGGAGGGGAAACCAAAATCCCCCATCCCCACCACTATCTTTTCACCAACTTCTCTCAACTCCTCTTTAGCCCTAAAAAGGGTGATAAGATTGGCGACCGAGTTGACCATAACGGCCATCTTAGGAATCTCTCCCCTTGCCGCTATTTTTGCCATCCTATGGAAGATATCGGAGGGGATTTCATTAAAATCGTGGAGACTTCTTATTATTTTAGCCCCTTTCATTGTCGCTTTCTGCTCTAAAGAGAGGCGTTTGAAATCTGTTTCGAGATCAATATAGGCAAAATTACCTTCAAGAGCCTCTTCAAGAAGGGCTAATCGCTCCTTCTCACTCCCCACATACATCCCTCCATCAGCTAAGCGTCGACAAGTTAAGATAACCGGAATCCCCGCTACTTCAGGAAAAGAGGGGATAAAGGGGTACTCTTCAGGATTTAGAAGGTCGACCCTCAATTCACACAAGTCGATATAAGGACGGTTTTTAGTGAGCTGTTCTAGGTTGTCTTGGATGGTCTGGCCGGTAAGAACTAAACAAATCAACGGAGTTCCTCCAAAAAGAACGGGTAGGACGCGTGGGAGGACTCCTTGCATCCCTAGGCGTCGTTATGGTAAGTTTCATCATACCTGTTACTCTACAAATCTGCAACACCTTCCCTAAAAGAGGTAATTATGGGCACCTTACAGATTCAAAATATTAACCTCGCCTTTGGTGATTTAACCCTCTTGAATGAGGTCTCTTTTACCCTCTCCAGTGGCGACCATGTGGCATTAGCCGGGGGTAATGGGGCTGGTAAAACAACCCTCCTAAAGGTGATTAAAGGAGAGCTTAAGAGCGACAGTGGTGCCATCACCCTCTCAAGGGGGATGCGTATCGCCTACCTGCCTCAAGCAGAGATTGTCCACGCCAACAACACCCTTTATGGTGAGGTGGAACTGGTCTTTAACCGTTTTAACCCCCTCCTTAAACGGCAAGGTGAAATTGAACGTATCCTCGCTACCCTCTCAGAGGATGAGGACCACTTGGCACTAAGTAATGAGTTGAGTCAAATCCAAGAGAAGTTATTAGAGGGGCCCTACTATCGGCGAAGGGCAATTATTGAGCAGATTTTAAAGGGATTGGGGTTTACCCCAGACGACCTTGAGCGCCCCTGTGAGGAGTTTAGCGGGGGGTGGCAGATGCGTATAGCTCTAGCCAAGGTTTTAGTAGAAGATGCTGAGGTGATGCTCCTTGATGAGCCCACCAACTACCTCGATATCGACTCTTTACTGTTTTTGCGCTCCTTTATAAAAAGCTACCAAGGAATTGCCATCCTTGTAAGCCACGACCAAGACTTCCTTGATGAGACAGTTAGTGTAGTTTATGAACTCTTTCATGGTAAACTCACCCCTTACCGGGGTAACTACTCCAACTATCTAGTTCAAAGGGAGGAGGAGTTGGTCCTCCTTGAGAAGCGCTACAAAGAACAACAGCGTGAAATTGCTAAAACAGAGCAGTTTATAGAGCGCTTTCGCTACAAAGCGACTAAAGCGCGACAGGTTCAAAGTAGAATTAAACAGCTCGAAAAGGTCCCCATTATTGAGATCCCCTCCCACCTTCAGAGAATTAAATTCTCCTTTCCAGAGGGGCCCCACTCCCCCAACGATGTTGTGAGGGTCGCTAATTTAGCCAAAAGTTATGGAGAGCACGAAATTTTTAATAACTTCTCTATGTTGGTCAACAAAGGGGACCGCCTCGCCATTACTGGACGGAACGGGAGTGGTAAGACCACCCTCTTACGAATCTTAGCTCAAATCGACTTAGATTATGAAGGTGAGGTTAAAGTGGGTCCTGGTATTAAAATTGGGTACTTTGCTCAAGATAGTGTCCAATATTTAAATCTTGCCAATACAGTCCTCCAAGAGGTTGAGGGGGTGGCATCAACTGATGACTTTGGGTCACTCAGGTCGCTCTTAGGGGCTTTCCTCTTTAGGGGAGATGAGGTTGATAAGAGGGTCTCAGTCTTGAGCGGGGGGGAGAGGAGTCGTTTGGCTTTGGCTAAAATACTTCTCCACCCAGCCAACCTCCTTATATTAGACGAGCCCACCAGTCACCTCGATATAAATGCAAAGAACGTCCTCCTTGAGGCGCTACAAACCTATAAGGGGACCCTCATCTTTGTCTCCCACGATACCCACTTTATAAAGAACATTGCTAACCGGATTCTCTACTTGAGCGAAACAAAAGAGGAGCTCTTTGAGGGGGACTGGAACTATTTTGCCTGGAAGATGGGCCAGCGTGAAGAGGTTGAAGAAGAGGTTAACTTAAAAGCTGTTAATAACACTACCTTTGAGTGGCAAGAGGAGAAACGCCTTAAAAACCGCTACCAGAACTTGGTAAAAGAGGGGAATAGGCTACTCGAAGAGATTGAACTTCTCGACCAAGAGATCAATCGAGTAATTGATGCAATGGCGTTGGAAGAGAACTACAGCGAAAGGGGTAAAATAGTCCCCCTTTTAGAGGCTAAAGAGAGACTCGAGAGGGAACGTAACCACAAAGAAGAGGCGTGGTTTAAGTGTCACAACGAAGTTGAAGAGTTAAAGGCGTTGTATGGATTCTAAAGAGACCCCCTTTAGCCGCCTAATTCCTCGCCTCATATTGGCTAGTCAATCGAGTGGACGTCTCCAGCTTTTAGAGGAGATGGGGTGTCAGGTGGTTGTTAAGCCCACCTATATTGATGAGACGCGCCCCCTAAAAGAGACGCCTGAAATTGTGGCTATCTTAGCCAAGCGTAAGCTCGAGGGGTACTTTGAACAACACTCGCCTCCCCTCATCCCCCTTTTGGCCGCCGATACATTAATCGACTTTAAGGGGGAGATTGTTGGCAAGGCAAAAACAGCCGCTGAAGCTAAAATTATTTTAGAGAAATTCTCAAATAAGAGCCACACAGTCTACTCAGCTTATGCCCTCTATTTACCCCACCTAGGGACCACCCTCGAAGGGGTAGAGGCGACCAAGGTCACCTTCAAGCCCCTTAGTGAAAAAGAGATCGATAACTACCTCTTTGGGGGGGAGTGGCAAGGGGCCGCCGGGGCCTATCGGATACAGGGAGAAGCCGCACCCTTTATTGACTCAATTGAGGGGGAGATCTCAACTGTCGTGGGGTTGCCAATCGAGGCAATTTCTGCCATATTAAAACAACTGAGTTTTTGAACTCAGAATATCCGCCGTATGGTGAGAAATAGCGAAGGGGATGGTCTAAATAGACCGTCACAGGAGGAATTGTGTCCGTAGTTACTATGAAAAGCCTGCTCGAATCAGGCGTCCATTTTGGGCATCAAACCAAAAGATGGAATCCGAAGATGGCCCGCTTCATTTTCTCTGAGAGAAATGGGATTCACATCATCGACCTGCAAAAAACTAGTGCCTGCATTGTAGAAGCCTATGAGGCTGCTCGAGGGCAAGTTAAACAGGGTAAAACAATCTTGTTCGTTGGAACAAAAAAACAAGCTCAACAAACAATTGAAAGTGAAGCTAAACGGTGTGGCATGCCTTATGTAAACAACCGCTGGCTTGGTGGTATGTTGACCAACTTCACTACCATTAAAAAATCGATTAACCGCCTCAAGAAACTTGAAAAAGAGGAGGTTGATGGAACTTTCGATAGCTATACCAAAAAAGAGATCGCCCTAACCCTTAAGGAGAAAGCTAAATTAGAGAAAAACCTTGGGGGAATTAAGGAGATGAAAGAGCTCCCCGGAGCAATCTTTGTAATCGATACTAAAAAAGAGGCTATTGCCATTGCCGAAGCTAACCGCTTAGGGATTCCCGTTATTGCCGTTGTCGATACCAACTGTGATCCAACCCCTATCGACTATCCTATCCCAGGCAACGATGATGCAATTCGTGCCATCTCTCTCTTCGTTGAAATTATTGCCAACGCCGTCCTCGATGCCGATAAAGAGATTGGTATTGAGATTATTGAGACCTTAGAAGAAGAGGGTTTAGAGGGGATTGAGGAATTAGTAGAGAAGGATGAAGATGAAGAAGTTGTCTTTGCTACCGATGATGAAAACACCGATTTCACTAAATTTGAGGTAGAATCAGAGGAGAAAGTAGCCGATGAAGAGCCTGCTAGGGCCTCGGTTCAGGTGACAGAGGGTGGCATTGAAGTTGATGAAGAGGTTCTTTACGAAGACTAAGAGTTAAGGAGATTGATGTGGAAATTAGTGCAGCAATTGTAAAAAAACTGAGAGATGCCACCAATGCTGGCATGATGGATTGTAAAAAAGCGTTAGTTGAAGCAGGTGGTGATTTTGCTAAGGCTGAGAAACTCCTCAAAGAGATGGGTTTAGCTGCCGTTGCCAAACGAGCCGATCGCGCTACCAACAATGGGAGAATTTTTACCCTCATTAAAGATAATAAAGCGGTCATCTTAGAGATGGCTTGTGAGACCGATTTTGTCGCCCGTAACAAAGACTTTATCGCCTTAGGCGAAGAGCTTTGTGAAGATGTTTTAGCCAACAACTACAGCGAGATAACCCCTCCCCTTACTGCTAAGGTGGATGATTTAATCACCAAGATTAAAGAGAATATGTCGCTTAAGAGGTTAAAGTTCTTCACCTACGGGGAAAACAGTATTGTCTCCCAATATATTCATGGTGAGGGAAACTTAGGGGTCTTAGTGACTCTTGAAGCTAAGGATGCAGCTGTTTTGGCCCTTGATTCTGTTAAAGAATTTGCCTTCGACTGTGCCCTCCATGTAGCAGCGTTCTCGCCCCTCTACCTCTCAATTGAGGATGTTGATGACGATTATATTAAAGAACAGAGTGAAATCTTCCTCAAACAAACTAAAGATTTAGACAAACCTGAGAAGGTGATAGAGGGGATTGTAAAGGGAAAACTCAACAAGCACCTGAGTGAAATTTGTCTCTTGGAGCAACCCTTCGTTAAAGACGACTCGCTATCGGTAAAACAGGCCCTCAAAGCCCTCTCAAAAGAGGTTAACTCAGAGCTAAAGATTACAAGCTATCTTAACTTCAAAGTTGGAGTTGAAGGATAGGTTCACTTGAGCGCCTTATGGGCGCTCACTATTTAGGAGGATTATTATGCAAGCTGTATTGGATACGTGTGAAAGCAAGATGAAGAAGAGTGTCAGCGCCTTACAACAGGAGTACAACTTACTGAGGACCGGCCGGGCAACCGCAGCCCTCTTTGATCGGATAAAAGTTGAGTACTATGGCCAAGAGACCCCCCTCTCTCAAGTTGCCAGCATCTCGGTTCCAGAAGCGAGGCTTGTTGTAATACAACCTTGGGATAGCTCCCTCTTAGGACCCATTGAAAAGGCAATTCTAAAGAGTGAGCTCTCCCTTAACCCCAATAATGATGGAAAGTTGCTTCGAATTAACTTCCCGCCCCTCACTGAAGACCGACGCAAAGAGTTGGCCCGTAGCGCTAAAAACATTGCAGAACAGAGTCGCATTGCAATTCGTAACATTAGACGTGAAGCAATCGATGAGGTGAAGAAAATGGAGAAGGGGGGCGAGATCTCCGAAGACCAACAAAAGGACCTTGAAGGGCGAGTTCAAAAGTTGACCGACTCCTATATTGGAGAGATTAACGTTTTAGCTGACGAGAAAGAGAAAGAGATTTTGGAAATTTAAGGGTGGAAAATATTGTTTCAGAAAAAAGATCGCTCCTCTACCCCGACCATGTCGGCCTAATAATGGACGGCAATGGGCGTTGGGCGACATTACGCTCACTTGAGCGGAAAGAGGGGCACTATGAGGGGATTAAGGCGGCTAAACGGGTCACTCGTGAAGCGGCCTCTTTAGGGATCCCCTACCTCACCTTCTACGTCTTCTCAACCGAAAACTGGAGTCGCCCCCAAAAAGAGGTTGACTATTTAATGGACCTTTTGGCCAATAACCTCTTTAGTGAAATTGATTTTTTGAAAAAAGTGGGGGCTAAAGTGTTGGTGAGGGGAGATTACTCAAAACTCAATAATGGGGTACGTCACGCCCTTAAAGCCACAATACAAGCGACCGCTTCCCACACCAAAATTACAGTCGTTTTGGCAATAAACCATGGTGGTCACGATGAGATTGTCCGCTCTGTTAACCAATGGCTTAAGGGACGCCAAGGGGATGAATTAATCAATGAAGAGGCCATTAGGAACCACATTGACCTCCCCTTTATCCCCCCAGTTGATCTAATTGTACGCTCTGGCGGAGAAAAAAGACTTAGTAACTTTATGTTGTGGGATGCAGCTTATGCTGAACTTGCCTTTTATGACACCCTCTGGCCCGATTGGGATGGAAAGCTCTTTAAAGAGGCGTGTGAAGAGTATGGGCAACGGACACGCCAATGGGGAGGTGTAAAATGAGTAGCTTTGCCAAAAGACTTATCTTAACTGTCACAGCAGTTCCACTCCTCTTCTGTTTAATCTTCTTCCTCCCCCACTACAACCACCTCACTTTTGCTATTTTAGTCCTCATTGCCACTGTTGTAGGGAGTTATGAGATGCACCATCTCCTCTTCAAAGATGGCGCTAAGAGTGAAGTTCCCCCTTGGCTAGCAGCCCTTCTGCCTCTGATGCAATACCTTGAACTCGCCTTTCTCCCCACCCTACCCCTTGTCCTACTCACCTTTAGTGCTATTCTCCTTTATGGATTGGCGAAAGAGATTTTTGTTGGAGCAAAGGATGACTTCTCCTCTACTATGGAGCGCTTGAGCAAAACTGTCTTTCTCTTCTTCTACCCCGCTCTTTTATTAACCTTTATTATCCGCATCCTCTTCTTAAGTGAAGCTAAGCTATTGCTGTTGTTGCTTTTCCTCCTTGTGTTCGGTAACGACACTTTCGCCTATCTCTTTGGAATGCTCTTTGGCAAGAAGAGTCGAAATATCTTGGCAGTTAGTCCCAATAAGAGCCTTATTGGCTTTATAGGGGGGAGTGTTATGACCCTCATATTAAGCCTCTTAATGAGTCAACTAGTCCCCTCTTTGAGAACTCTCATAGCCCCCTACCAAGCCCTACTATTAGGTCTAATAGTGACCATTACTGGTAATTTGGGAGACCTCATCGAGTCGGTATTTAAACGAAGTGCCAATGTGAAAGATTCGGGAAAAATAATTCTAGGACGGGGTGGTCTACTCGACTCAATCGATTCCCTCCTCGCTAGCACCCCCTTCTTCTACCTCTTCTTACGCTTAATAATACAATAGGTGGTTAATGTGACAAATGAGAAGAAGAGAATAATTCTCCTGGGAGCCAGTGGCAGTGTTGGCTCAACGGCTCTCAACGCTATTATAGAGCACCAAGACAAGTTTGAAATTGTGGGTGCCTCCACCCACACCTCTAGCTACCCCTTTGAGATAATTAAAAAGATTTGGCCCAATGCCAAGGTGTGTTACTCAGGGTTAGAGGGGGGAGAAGCCGCCCTCTTTGAACTAATTGAAGAGACAGAAACAGATTTAGTATTAAATGCCATTGCCGGCTCTCCCGGTCTTAAAGCGACCCTCGCTGCCCTTCGAAGTGGCACCGATGTCGCCTTAGCCAATAAAGAGAGTGTTGTGATGGGGGGAGAACTCCTCTTTAAGGTGGCTAGAGAGAACAATGCTACTATTATCCCCGTCGACAGTGAGCACTCAGCCCTTAACGAGCTCCTTAAACCAATTAAGCGCGAGGCGGTTGCCTCAATTATCTTAACTGCTTCAGGTGGCCCATTTAGGACACTCCCCAAGGAAGATTTTGCTAAGATTACGGTAGCGATGGCCCTTAAACACCCCACTTGGAAGATGGGTCCTAAGATTACCATCGATAGTGCTACTCTAGCCAATAAGGGGTTGGAGGTGATAGAAGCAACCTATCTTTTTGGGTTTAAGCCTGACCAGATAGAGGTGGTAATCCACCCCCAAAGTTTGGTTGATGCCTTGGTGCGCCTTAAAAATGGGGCCCTCTTTGGTCAACTAAGTAGCCCCAATATGCGGTTACCGATCTTGACTGCTTTGGGGGCAAATTTAACGGAACCCGCTATCGCATCTCTCAATTTTACCCCCCTTAACCTCACCTTTGAGGCCCCCAACTACGATAAATTCCCCCTCTTAAAGCTCGCCTATCAATGTGCCCAAGAGGGACAAAGTCGCCCTATTATCTACAACAGTGCCAATGAAGTGGCGGTTGAGGCCTTTTTAAAAGAGAAAATATCATTTGTTGAGATAGCAGAAGTGGTTGAAGCGACTGTAGCGAGCTTTAACCATTACCCCTACACTACCGTTGATGAGATCGATTTAATTGACCGAGAGGGGCGCCTTTTAGCCTCTTCAATTTGTCGGGAGTTGTAGTTATGGCAACCCTCCTCTCCCTTCTAATTGGGTTGTTGGCCTTAGCCTTGATGATTACAATCCACGAGGCGGGGCACTTTGTGATGGCGCGTCTTTTGAAAATTGAGGTGGAGGTCTTTGCCATTGGTTTTGGAAAAGCCCTCAAAAAGTGGCAAAGTGGGAGAACTGAAATAAGGCTCAACATCTTTCCACTTGGGGGATACTGCCGCCTCAAAGGGGCCGATGAGCTGAAGGAGGCTCTAGATAGGGGAGACGACTACCTTAAAGGGGCCCAAGAGGGCTCCCTCTTTAAAGCCCACCCTTTTAAAAGGATATTAACCTATTTGGGAGGACCGCTTTTCAATCTTCTCTTTGCCCTTCTCCTCTTTATCCTCTTCTTTGCCCTCCCCTCCCTTGGCTGGGACGACTCTAACCAGGTAGTGGTGAGTAGCGACTACCCCACCCTCTTTGGCCTTAGTGGCGATGAGAGGGTCGCAGCCGAGGAAGCTGGAATTCTCACGGGTGATACAATTGTTAAGATTGATGGAGTGGAGACTCCCGATTTCTACACCATTCAAACAGAGTTGAGTAAAAAGAGGGTGGAAGAGGTGGTTGAGTTCACCCTCCTACGCCAGGGCGAAGAGATTAAAAGAACGACTAGCGGTGAATGGGATGAAGCTGCTGGTAAAGTATTGTTCGGAGTGAGTGTCTTCCTCTCTAACCGGGTGGCCGAGGTCGACCCCCTCTCTCCTGAAGCTCTCGCCTCCCTCACCCCCGGTGACCAAATTGTAGAAATTGAAGGGGTTACTGTCACTAACGCCCTCGACTTTTTAGAAGAGTTAACCCACCAAGAGGCCCCTATAATACTTAAAGTGGAAGATATTGGTGGAAATATTAGAGAGATTACCTACAACCCCCAAATCGATAGCCAAGGTCTTATTAAGGTTGGCTTCACCTTTGAGCGCAACCAAGTTAAACAACCGGGCTCCCCCCTTTGGAAGGCGATTAAAATGGGGTTCTTGGAAGAGTATCACTCCATAAAAGAGACCCTCCTCCTCTTTCCTAAGATCTTCAAGGGGGCCTTTAAGTTTGATGAGGTGGTGGGGGGACCAATCCGCATCTCTTATATCATTGGGGAGAGTCGCCGAAGTGGCTTCAGCTCACTGGTCCACCTCTTAGCCCTTGTCAGTGCTTCACTGGCTATTGCTAACCTCTTACCGCTACCTGGTCTTGATGGTGGGGCTATTATCCTCAATCTAATTGAACTGCTAAGGGGGCGCAGTCTCAGTGTGCGTCTCTATGTTAAAACACAAGCAGTGGGGCTCATCATTTTAGTCCTCTTAATGGTCTTTGTAATTTTAGGAGATTTTAGATTCCTCTTTTTAGGGGGCTAGGTGGTGCTCCATCTCAACAAAACGGACCAGCTGATTTTGGAATCCCATCGTAATAATTCCCGTTTCACCATGGCGCTGTTTAGCTAAAATTACTTTTGTCTCTTGCACAGGGAACCCTTCGATAAAGATTGGGGAGCGCTCTTGCTCTCCATTGCGGTCCGAGGTGTGGTCGGTTAAATCGGCGAGTCGATCGCGGTGGAGGAAGATAACGACGTCAGCATCTTGCTCTACCGAACCTGAGTCACGAAGATTGGCTAAGTTGGGCTCCTTCCCCTCAGCATCGCGTGAGACTTGGGAGAGAGCTACAATTGGTATTTGGAGTTCGCGGGAGAGGGCTTTAAGGGAACGAGAAATCTCAGCCACCTGCTCATGGCGGGGCACTCCAGGGCTCGCTTCGGGGTTTATAAGACCAATATAGTCGATAAAAAGGATTTTAATATCTTGTTCCCGCTTCATCCGTCTTGCTTGGGAGCGCAAATCGAGGAGTTTAATATTGGGGGTGTCTTGGATAAAGAGTTTTCCCTCGTAAATTCTACTCGCTGCATCAACAATGCTCACCATATCTTGGGAGCGTAAAATTGCTTTACGGATTCTTTTAGCATCAACCATCGCTTCAGCTGCTAAGATTCGCTCCATTATTGCCATGCTAGTCATTTCCGCTGAGAAAAAGCCTACCGGAATTTTGTTGTGAATCGCCATGTTAATCGCCATAGAGATGGCAAAGGCGGTCTTTCCAACCGAGGGGCGTGCCCCAATTACAATAAATTCAGAGGGGAAGAAACCTCCCGTCATCTCATCGAGTTGGCTAAAACCAGACTTTATTGCGTTCTCATTACCGTGCTCAGCGCGGTAAACCAGATTTTGAACTGTTTCGTTAATTAAAGTTGAGCTCTCTACGTATCTATCGGTGAAGGTTCCACTGTAGGCTTGCAAGTCGCTCATTAGTCGCTCATTTTCATCCATAATGAGGGCAATATCTTGTGATTCATCAAAGACATCTTCCCTCATCTTGCCACTCAACTCCAAGAGAGAGCGACGCATGGCATTAGCCTTCACTATCTTAGCGTAGTAGATGGCATTGGCGGTTGTTGGAACATCGCTAGTTAGAGAGGCAACATAGGCCAAGCCCCCGCACAGGGCGAGGAGGTTTTTGGCCTTTAGGTGTTCAGTGATTGTGATTAAGTCGATTGCTTGAGAGACGTTATCTTGGTGGAAAGTGAGGATGGCATCAAAGAGGGCTTGATGATTAGGTTTGTAAAAATCATCTTTGCGTAACACCTCGGTAACTTCGCTATAGGCGTTGGCGCTCATTAAAATGGCGCCAAGCACAGCCCTTTCAGCACTATCGTTATGGGGAGGTATCCTTCCAGATGATGCCATAGCTACCCTACTCCTCGTTTTCTTCAGCTACTTCTTCTTCTACAACGCTCTCTTCTTCAACTACAACCTCTTCAACGGCAGCTTTTTCAGCAGCAGCCTCTTTAGCAGCAGCTTTTGCGGCAGCCTCTTCAGCGGCTAATTTATCAGCTTCACGCTTCTTGAGAATGGCTTCACTAGTTACATCGATAGAGAGAACTGCATTCTCCCCTTCGTAGAGCCTGACATTGATCTTGTACTCACCCACCATTTTGATGGCGTGGGAGGGGACCTCAATTCTCTTCTTCTCAACTTCAATCCCCTCTTTAGCTAAGGCCTCTTGGACCATAGTATTGGTGACTGAACCAAAGAGTCTGCCAGACTCTCCAGCTGAGACGAGGATTGTAATTGTCATCTCATCAATGCGATCTTTGAGGGAAGCGGCAGCTTGGCGTTTCTCCTCTTTGCGTTTCTCAATAATCTCTGCACGACTGGCAAATAAGGCTTGGTTTTGTCTATTAAAGGGGACTGCTAACCCTTGGGGTAAGAGGTAGTTGCGTCCATAACCCCTTTTAACAACGACCACATCGCCCTCTTCACCGAGGTTGTGAACATCTTGATTCAATATTAATTTCATAAAACCTGCTCTCCTTAACTATTCTTTCTAAAGTTGATCCATGTCTCTGCCACCCCAAGAAGTGGGAGGGCGATCCAAATGACCAAGTTTATCCCGGGCAAAAAGGCCGAGATAAGGGCGAGGACAAAAACCCTTGTCGCCGTGACATTGGGATTTTTCCTCCTGAAAAACATGGCTACAATAGAGACTCCCTGCACCATGTAGAGTAGCGTTGTCGCCAAAGCAACATTCCACCCAACGATATCGAAAAATGGGATTTTCACCACAAGTGAAACCAAAACGAGACTCCAGGCTCCCAAAAAGAGCCACACAAAGTTCTCACTCAGCTTCCAATTCGTCATCCTAGCTTGAAAGGAGCTATCTCCTCGGTGGATGAGAATGGTACTTAAGAGGGCACAAAATCCAAACTGTCCCACAAACATGGGGAGAAATCCCCTCTTTAAGAGTGAGACTATCGCTTGGAAAATTGCCTCAGTCGTAAGCCCCATTGGCATCTCTCCACCGAAAACGGTAGAGATAAGTACCCCTATCGTCCTCTGATAGAGCTCTCCAGTAGCAGTAGCGACCGGTCCCCCTAAACTCAACCAATAGACAAGGCCAAACCCAGCGGCAGTTGCAAAAGCTGAGGCAGAGAGGAGTTTAGTCAACATCCTCCGCTCGCCAAGTAAAATCCAAATGCCGGCTCCAACAAGGGAGGAGATGGGGAAATAGAGTCCCACCAAAAGTACCCCTATTGTTGAGGAGGAGCGCCACAGGTCGCTTGTACCAATCAAGTTATAGGCTAACAAAATCGCCAAAACCAAAGCTACCGGAACAACTGCCCAGATATTTGGTTTAAACTTAGGTGCAAAAAACAGCAGCGGTAAGATAAACAAGGGGGAAGAGACACCCATCTTATAGAGAACAAGGGCTAAGATGGTAGCTATGACTCCCGACTTGATCATCGTTCCAGTTTGCTGGTCCATAATTAACCCCTATTTGCGATCAAAGGGGAGATAGGCCAATACTCTGGCCCGCTTAATCTCGGTTGTCAAAGCTCTCTGGTGTTTAGCACAAGTCCCGGTAATTCTACTGGGGAGAATTTTCCCCCGTTCAGTAATATAGCGGCGTAGGAAATCGGGGTGTTTGTAATCGGCTACCACATTTTGGGTGCAGAACTTACAAACTTTTCTTCGATACGGACCTCTGCGTCCAGGACCAGCTGCTGCTCCACCGCCACGACGGTCACGTTGAAATCCACCTCTTCCGTCGCCGGAGTCGTCCATGTTCATCTCTCTATTATCGCGTTCACGCATAATTTTCTCCTATTTAAGTTTCTAAAACGGAATGTCGTCATCAAATTGTTCGGGGCCGGGAAAGCCCTGCATTGGTGACGCGGTTTGAGAGGAGTTCCTCTCTCTGCTTCTATTGTCTGATGGCATGTCGACATCTGAAGAGGGTCCACCACCCAAAAGTTGGAGGTTTCTAGCCACTACTTCTACCCGACTACGACTCTGTCCATCTTGTTCCCATCTGCTCTGTCGCAACTCCCCTTCGACACACACCTGCTTTCCGCGGGTTAAATAGGGGTTTAGGACTTCAGCAAATTTTCCCCAAACAACGATATCGAAGAAACTCACCTCCTCTTCACGCTGGTCTCCGGACCTCTTCATACGGTTAACAGCAATCGAGAAACGGCTAACAGCAGTGCCGCCGCTGGTGTACTTCAATTCGGAGTCTCGGGTGAGACGGCCGATGAGCACAACAATATTAGTGTCATTTGCCATAATATTAACTCCCTTTAATTATTTTACTTACTCTTAAGGACAAACAAGAATTTTAAGACGGGGTGCATCAATCTAAAAGAGTTGTTAAAGGTGTTAATGGTAGCAGGATCAGCATTTAACTCGAAGTAAAAGTAGTGTCCTGTCTCGTGTTTGTGGATGGGATAGGCCAAGGTTTTGACCCCCATGTCATCTTGCTTGGTAATCTCAACCTTAGCTGCCTCTAATTCAGCTAATACTCGGGTGAGACCTTGCTCTGTGGCATCTTCATCTGGATTGAAGATGATAGTAAATTCGTACTTTCGCATAGTTCCTCCTTACGGACTAATTGATCCACTCACAGTGGATAAAGAGGTCTGTTTACCCTACCATAAGGCTCTTTTGAGTGTCAAGGAGAAGGGTCCATTTATCAGTAATAACCGCTATCTTCAACTGCTTGAAGCATAGCAAAGATATTTTCATCAGGAGTTGCGTAAGGGCACTGGTCACCTGTACTTAGGATAAACCCACCCCCCTCTTTGGCCTGTTCCATCGCTTTAAGAGAGGCTTTATAGACCTCATCAGGTGTCCCATAGAGCATCGTGTCGGTTGTGTGTAAATTTCCCATTAAGGCAATATTTTTAGGCCAACCATTAAGATTACCAAAATCACAAGAATCAACTTTTTCCTCATCTTGTTTCCTCCTATAGTTTGATAGAAATATCAACAATCTGATGCTAAAACCTATATTTACAATTGTCAAGCTAAAATTGATATATGTTAGGCGATTTTAATTAGTCGATTATATCGAAAACAGAGTTTCTGATTATAAGTTTGGGATAAATTGCAATATTAGAGGTATTTGAATTTTTACCTTTGATTAAATCTATAAGAATATGGGTAGCTTTTTTCCCTAATTCAGTTCTAGAAACACGTACTGTGGTAAGTGGAGGAGAGACAATGTCGGCATTTTCAATATCATCAAAACCGACAATTGAGATATCTTTTGGAATGTTGTACCCCATAGATTGGAGTTTTCCCATCAACCTAATTGCAAGGCGGTCATTGGCACAAAATACAGAAGAGAGTTTATTTGCTTCTATTTTATTGGCGATTCTTTCTAAGTTTAGTTCTGGGATAAAGAGGTTCTCCTCAGTGAGGATAAAATTGGGATTAACTTCAAATCCACTCTCTTCTAAAGCCATTTGGTAGCCTAAAAACCGTTCTTTATAAGCTCTAAAAACATCAATTTTCCCAAGAAATCCAATCCGTTTAAACCCTTTCTCTATAAGGAATTTAGTTGCCTTATAGCCCCCTTCAAGGTTGGCAGTTGTGACCGAATTTATTTGTAAATTAACAAAGTGGCTATCAACTAAAACTAAATTTTTAAAGACACTTGAAATCTTAACAATATAACTTTCTGCAAATGTACCAACAACGATTACCCCTAAAACATCACTTTCGGTTAATACGGGGGGAAGTTGTAATGAATCCTCCATCTCCGATGAGACACTTGTTAATAGGGAGCGATAGCCACGACTAGCCAACTCTCGCTCAACTGTCCAGTAGATAGAGGAATAGAATTGTGAAAAACCACTAATAGCGCTTGGAACACAAATAGCAACAACTCTTTTATTGCGACTAGATTCAAGTTTCCCATAACTGCCATAGTTCATAGAGATTGCACAATCGATAACTTTCTGAC
>DUOJ01000059.1 GCA_012838895.1 Spirochaetales bacterium | reverse complement strand
TCTATCTTTTGAAAAATAGAGACGATTGAGTGGAAAGCATCCCCCCTTAAGGGGCCCACAGAGAGGTGAAGATTTACCTTGGCGTAAGCCAACCCTACCACACCCCGGCCTCCTCTAACTCTTTAATGACTTGCTCTTTCCACCCTCGATTGGCCAATGGGCTACTGGGGCTGGGGTGCAAAATAGATATAACATCTTTTTCAAGCTTTAAGCGCCCCCTACTCTGCTCCAGTTTTCTCTTCGCATATTGGCCAATCCCCACTAAGGTTTGGGGGTTGATTAGGGTGATTATATCGTCAAGGTAGGTGTCACACACTGCCTCAAGGGCGATCCTCTCCTCTTTAGGGAGTTTCTCGGGGATAATATTTCTCCCCCCCGCTCCCCCATCGACAAAGACTAAGGGGCAGTAGTTCATAATGGCGTGGTTTTGGAAAAAGTTTTGAGGCGAGCCAAATTTTTCAGCCATCAGTGACCAAAGACGCGTACCACTCACCTCACTGCGCTGACACGCCAACCCTTCAATCTTCCGTTTCGGGTGTTCTTGGGGGGGCTTACCCACCTCCCCACTCAGTTTGAGCCATTCTTTAACCATCATGGTATCGCCAAAGGGGACCCCGTTTTGGGCCATCCCAAAGGGGCCAGGGTTCATCCCCAAGAAGAGGAGATCAACATTGGGGTGGATATAATTCTCCAAATAGGCGGCGTGGAGGGGCCATGCATAACTGAGAGGGTTGTAGACATACCCCTCAAAGGTAAAATTTAGCGCCTCCACTTGGCGGGAGAAGAGCTGCGTCCTCTTTAAGAGGGTATCACTAAAAGTTGCCATTTAATCTTCTGTGTAGTAGAGCTTAGACATTTTGGCAAAGGCCTTCTTTTTCGCCAAAATCTTATAGGCAATAAGGGCCCCAATCGTGTAGACAACAGAAATTCCAACTGTTACCCAAAAGAGGTAGGGCTTATTTTGTGTCACACTGAAAGCGGGAAGGTTGGCACTCAATAAAATTGGAATCGCCAAGAAGAAGACCACTCCAACTGAGTAGAGGTAGTCGGTAGCGACCGGGGTATCAAATTCAGGGTCAACGACTCGCAACAGGGCTAAACCGGTGGGAAGAGTCCCAGTAGCGGTGCCGTAAAGGATCAGCATCCTCTGAAACTGGTGGTCACCATAAAGACGCGAGGTGTAGAACGGGAGGAGGACCATCGTGATGAAGATACCAACGAGTGATAAGAGGAGAATAGGTAACCAGTACCCCCTCACAACCACCAAGTTGATGGCTCCCAATGAGGAGGCGACAGTGAGGTCAACTGCCAGACCGTTAATCCTATTACAGGTTCCGTTATCGACAGTCGTATCGACTTTAACCAACCCCATAAACTTCTTTACTGCTATAGCACAGAAGGCGCTGAAGATAAAATTTATTCCCCAGAGGCTATCGGCAAGGTCGACCCCTAAGGGGCCCAAGAGGTAGAGAAGTTTACTCAAGAGGGTCAAAACCCCCCAGCTTAAGAGATAGACAAACATTACAAGGGCAATGTGGTAGCTGAAAGTGTCAATCGATTCACCATCGGTAGAGAGGTAGGAGCCAATCGGTCTTTCACTCTCAATACGGCTAAAGAAACCTGTTCTTACCGACTTTTTCTCAAGGTTTTCAAGGTAGTCTTTCCCTATCCACCCCCTCTTAATGCCTTGGTTGATGAGGATAATACCCCCGAAAGAGCCGACAAAGAAGCCAATGGCAGCCATCGTTAAGCCAACTGAAGAGCCCCCCACAAACCCCATATTCTCCCAAATTGACCCAATAGAGTAGGCTTGTCCCGGGCCCAACTCGAAGCCTAGAACAAGGGTGTAGCCGATAGCAGGAAATAGATTGGGCATAACGGTCGCCATCAAGATAGCTGTGACAATTAACCCAAAGAAGCATTGGAGTCCATACTGGGCTATTACCGCTGTTACGTTTTGGGCTAATATCCCCTTCTTTGACCCCTTGGGTTCTTTCTTATTTTCAACCCGTAACATCATCGCAATAAAACTGATATTGAGGAGATGGTAGACCAACTCTCCCAAGAAATCGCTCTTAAATCCGAGGCGGGGGGCGATAAAGTTGTAGAATAAAAAGAGGAAAACTCCGGCGATAATAGAGACAGGCAATAAAAAGCGCTGTAAGAATTTCACTCTAGCTCTCAAGAGAGCTCCACCTAATAATGCTAGGGAGATTACCCCTATGTGTACAACATAATTCCAGTTCATTTAGTCCTCCTCTTCTACTTCTTTAAGCCCCTCACGGTAGATATTGTAAAGTTCAAAATATTTTAACATTGAGCGCCCCTCTTCTACTCTTAGACGCCAAAGCTGGTCTTTATAGTAGAACTCTAGGGTACTCTTAGCGGTAATAATCATCGATTGAATATCACTGAAGTCAAAGATTAGGGAGTCGAG
>DUOJ01000058.1 GCA_012838895.1 Spirochaetales bacterium | reverse complement strand
AGACAAGGTAAACTTGGTTTTGACTGAAACTATTATGTACCAGTCAAAGGATAACACCTTCGATTTAAGGGTTTTAAACCCTGCAGCTGTTTTCCACAACTACTATATCCGCTCCAATGCCAACTCAATCCTATCGCTCGAAGTTGACGTTACTCCAATTAAATATCTCAATATCTATGCGCAAGTAGTAGTCGATGAGTTTGTTTTACCCGGAGAGCCTGTACGCGGTGAAGATGGTTCTCTCCCCGATGGGTTGGGGTATATGGTGGGCGTTCAAGGGAACTACCCTTTGCTTAGTGGCTTCATTTTTGGCTCATTTGAGTGGGCTATGACCGACCCCTACCTCTACTTACGTGATAATGGTGATCGTGTGCAAGCAATCGGAGATTATGGAATTAACTACGTTGTTGCAGTTCGCGAATATATGACCTCAGGAATCCATTACAAAGAAGACTTCCTCGGTTATAAATATGGGGGAGACGCCATAGTCTTCAACGGACAAGTTGGATACAGCGACTATAAGCGCTGGAATGCTACTTTGAATGTTTTCTATATGATTCATGGAGTAAAAGATAAGTGGTCTCTCTGGTCTAAGGAAACTGGGGGAAATGGGACCACCCTCGAAACCACTCCAACTATAGACCATTCAAATATGGGGAACAACCGTGATGAACATGCAGATGGACGCGATAGTGTTGAAAATACCTTAGTTGTTGGTATTAATGGTAGTTATAAAATTATTAAAGGGTTGAGTGTCTTTGGACAAGCTGACCTTATTTACATCGTCAATCCAGGCAACAAAGAATCTAATCCTAGCCAACTTGATTTCCAACTCACTGTTGGAGCTACTTATAGTTTATGAGAAATTTAGATCTTAAGGCGTTAATTATTGTTACCATCCTAGTGGTGGTAACAATAACGCCTCTCTTTAGCTACTCCTCTACCTATATCTTCCCCCCCGACTCAACCATCTATGACGAAATGGAAGCCTTGTATTTAGTAGCTGGTTACGGAACTCCAACAAATAAAAGACCATGGAGTGGCGCTGAAGCAAAGCTTATCCTTTCGAGAATTGATGAACAAACATTGCCTAAAAACTTGCTCTACTTTTATTGCGCCCTCAAGGAAGCGATTTATAAAGAGACACGTTGGGAGTTTGGAAAATCTGTAAAATTTAGTTTCTTTTTTGATATCTTTGGAGAAATGTACACCCATACTAACGGGGAAGAGTTCAATAATGAAGCTGATTGGGATTTTGGTTTTGCTAAACGCTCTCCAATGTTAAGAATGCGCTATGACCTCTCTTTCTTCGATTACCTCTATATCTATTCCGATTTACAGTACCAAAGAAATAGATTTAGAGAGGGAGATACTTTTGAAAATTTTAAAATAGATAGAGATGAGGGCATCATCACTGGCAGTGGAGGAGGTAAATTCTTAACTGAGTCAACAATCTACAATCTCCCCTTCCTTACGAACTGGATGGCAGAAACCTACGACATCGATTTTCAGGTTCCTAAGAGAGCTTTAGTTAGTGTCGGTGGGAAAAATTGGAACATTTCTCTGGCTCGAGATAAGTTGAGATGGGGTAACGGCCATTCGGGTAACTTTGTCTTCTCCGACCATGACGATTACCAAGAATATTTACGATTCACAGCTTTTAGTGATAAGTTCTCCTACGATTGGGTAAATATGTTTTTTGAAACAAATTACAACGTGGCAGAAGGGGATAGTGCCGACGAATCCTTCAAAATCCTGATGGCCCATCGTTTAGAATTTAGACCCATTAAGATGATAACTTTTGCAATTTCAGAAAATGTAATGTACCAAAATGATGTCTTTAGTTTACGCCATTTCAATCCAGCGAACATCTACCACAATCTCAATAATAGATCGATGTTTAATGCAATTGCCCATCTAGAACTCGATATTATGCCATTTAAGGGTTTTAACATCTATGGGCAGTTTGTTTTAGATCAAGCTACAGCTCCCAATGAAGGTGACTCACAAGCGGCAGCTTATGGCTATCTCGCTGGAGTTGAGTATGCCCTCCCCATCTCCAAGGGAATTCTAACCTCGTCTTTAGAATTTGCGACAACAACACCAGCCATGTATAGAAGAGAGTATGTCGACTTCATATCGCTCAGACGATATTTTGGAAATGGGTTAAGTTTTATAAGTCATTTTGATTACATCGGTTACCAATATGGAGGAGATGCCCAGGTTCTCCAACTTGATGTGAACTACCGTCTCCCCCAGAGAGGAAACTTCGGTTTGCAGCTCTTCTTTATGCGCCATGGAGTTATAGATTTCTTTACAAAAAATAGTGAAGTCAATGCGGAAAGGGGCTCAACCCCATCGGGCGATTTGATAGAAGAAACTTTTAGAGCATCCCTTTTTGGTGAACATAATTTCAAAAGATTATTTAACACATTTATTGATATGCGAACTTGGGTTCACGCATCATATATTTATTTAAGGGACTACCTTGTCCCATCAGAGTCACACACCAATGCAAGACAAGATTTTCAACTTACTTTTGGTGTTTCTCTAACCTTGTAATTTAGATAATAGCATAGGGGCTGAAAACAGCCCCTCTCTTATCTAGAGTGCAAGTCTTAATATCTTCTCTACATCATCAGCATTGAAGGTCTCAAATGAGCCTAGCTTGGTTCTTCCGAGGAAGGCATTCTCTGCCATTTGTCTAATATTCTCATCTCCAATATTGACATCACTGAGTCGGATGGGCATACCTATCGATTTGTAGAAGTTCTCTAGCTTCTCAATAGCCACTTCAACCATTGTCTCTTTGTCGTCATAGGTGAGGTCAACATCCCAAACCCGGGTTGCAAACTGAACGAAGCGGTCGATATGTTTCTTGTAGACATACTTCATCCATGCAGGAAAGACGATTGAGAGTCCTGCTCCATGGGCTAGGTCGTAAATCCCACTAATTTCGTGCTCAATGTCGTGGCTGGCCCAGTCTCCCACCCTCCCTTGATCAAGGAGGTTGTTGTGGGCAATCGTGCCAGTCCACATAATCTCTGCTCGGTAGCGGTAATCACTCGGATGCTTAAGAGCTAGTGGTCCGTAAGCAATGATGTTACGCATAGCACTCTCTAAGAGGCGGTCACTCAAATCGTTGTGTTTTTCGGTAGTAAAATAGCGCTCAAAGAGGTGGGCTAAGATATCAGAGATACCACACCCAGTTTGGTAGGCTGGCAGGGAGTAGTTGGTCTCGGGGTCCATGATAGCAAACTTAGGTATAATGGTTTCACTGTTAACGGCTCGCTTCAAGTTTTTATCCCAGTCGGTAATGACACTTCCAGTTGAGCTCTCAGAGCCGGCTGCTGGAATAGTGAGGACAACTCCAAGAGGAATTGCTTCTCTAATGTTATAGTCGCCCCGCATGTAGTAATCTTCCCAAATATCTTCACCATCACGTAGCTTTGCTCCAAAGCTGATAGCTTTAGCTGAGTCGATGGCGCTTCCTCCCCCTACAGCTAAGATGAAATCAATCTTCTCCCTCTTACACACCTCAATCCCCTCTTTAACTAGGGCGAGGCGGGGGTTGGGGACTGCTCCAGGGAGCTCAATAATCTCTAATCCCGACTCTTTCAAAGAGTGAATTACTTGGTCGTATACACCGTTCTTTTTGATTGATCCTCCACCGTAGTGGAACAACACTTTCTTACCGTAAGCGGAGGCTAAAACCCCTACTTCTTTTATGGTCCCAGCTCCAAAAACGATCCTGGCTGGATTGTAATAACTGAAATTTAACATACCTAATACTTCTCCTAAATTATTTTTATGGGATGGGGGTAACTTGATCCTTTTTGCGCAGAATCCAAGCCAACCCCTCAACAGCTAGATTGTGGTCCTCTTTTTCTGTGAGACCAGAAATTGTAATAATCCCTATAGGGCCACTCCCCCTTAAGATTATTGGGAAGCCTCCCCCATGGAAGCAGTAGACTGTCTCATCGAGATAGAACTCCTCCATTGCACTTCTCCCCTTCTCTTTTAGGAGTTGTCCCATATAGTAGCTTGAGTGTTTGAAGCGGTGGACGGTCTTTTTCTTACGATCCATCCAACCCACATTGTCTAGAGAGGCACCGTTGGAAGAGTAGTGGAAAAGGCATCTCTCATTGACTGTAATGTCGAGAGCGATTGGTAGCTCTTCTTGGCGTGCTTTATTGACTATCCAAGACCCTAAACGCCACGCAATCTCTGAATCAAAACGGTTAAATTGAAGCACATCTTCGTGGTGCAATAATTCTTTGAGAATATTTGACATATTGACTCCTAATAATAAAGTTTAGTTAATTATAACACGAAAGGGAACCTTGTAATAGGAAAAGCACCAACCTCTATTTCTCAACCACTATTTCTCTAATATGGTTTATGCTGTTCCCTCCAAAATGGCATTATAATGGGGTATCACCCCAAAGGGTGACCACTATTATCCCCCTATTCTGGTAGAGAAATACTCTATGAAGATTATATTAAGTTAATCGCTTTGCTCCTAATATAACGTCGGAGAGTGTTTATGGACAAAACTACTAAGCGTGATTTAGCGATTATCTTAGGGGCGATTCTTTTAGCGGTAGCCTCCCTCTCTTTAATGGGGAGACTCCATATCGATAGCTCAACAGATGTCTTTATACCAAAGAAAGAGCAAGTCGTTGCCATAAATGATAAGATAGAAGAAGAATTTGGCTCCATTGATGCAATGATGGTTGGGGTCTCCAACCCTAACGGAACAATCCTGACTAAAGATAATCTAGCTATCCTTACTAACCTCTCCGACCAGTTTAGTAAAATAGATGGGGTGAAGTCGGTCGTTTCAATAACCAACACTGACCATATGCAACCCTGTAGTGACGGCTTTGAAGCAATCCCCCTCTACGATAAGGATGAAGAGGGGGCAATTGAGTGCCTTAGCAAGCGCTTAGACGATTGGAGTGAGGTCTACGAAGGGTCTCTTATCTCCAAAGATCGTACCATGGTTGCCTTTATCATCCACCCCCAAACTGGGCTAGGACAAGATGGACAAGATGCTATCTTAAATAGCCTTAAAAGTGTTGTCGACTTATCACCGCACGACTCCTTAGAGTTTTCATACGTTGGATTACCGGTGGTGAAGAAACAAATAAATGAGAGCCTAATGAGTGATATGGCCATTTTGGCTCCGATTGTAGGCCTCCTTATTATTCTGGTTCTCCTTTTCTCGTTCCGCCGATTAGCCGGGGTTGTCTTACCAATTATTGGTTTGGCAATCTCGGCGTCGGTGACTCTTGGGATAATGGCCCTCTTTAAGATCACCTTTACGATGGCCACCATGTTAGTCCCCGTCCTCCTCTTAATAGTTGGTAGCGCTTATGTTATCCACGTGATGAGCCACTTCTATGGAGAGGTTGCCTTAGCCAACAGAGCCCTTAGTCGAGATGAGACGCGTATAGTAATCCATGCGGTAATCAAACGAAACCGGATGCCAATAGTAATGGCTGGGGCAACCACTGCTGCCGGCTTTATTGCCCAATTCACCAGCCCCTTAGGTCCTTTTAGAACCTTTGGATTACTAAGTGCCATTGGAGTGGTTCTTTCCCAACTCTCTTCACTCTATCTCCTACCAGCCCTTTTGAGAGTCACCTATCGTCACGGCATCAACCCTGATAGATTTAAGTATTCCAAAAAAGGGACAAAAGAGAGTAAAAGTAACATCTTCTTTAAGGCTTTCTCCCGCATTGCCCTGAAGGGTAAATGGCCTTTGATTATCGTCTCGGTAGTCCTCTTAGTGTTGACCGTTGCCCTTTTGCCAAATATCAAGGTTGGGACAAATATGCTCGACTTCTTTACCCCTAAGAGTACGATGGTTCAAGATACCAACCACTTTAACGATAAGCTTAGTGGCTCTGGAATCTTAACCGTTATGATTGAAGCAGATGAGCGGGGTGCTGTCCTCTCCCCCACCTTCCTCACCACAATTGAACAGTTCTCAACCGAGTTTGAAGCAATGGATGGAGTGGGCAAAGTTCAGACAATTACCCCTTACGTTAAACGGATGAACTATATCATGAACCACGAGAATGAGCCTTATAAACAAGCTGTTCAAGATGATATCAGTTTCGACTTCTTTGGCGATTCTTTTGGCTTTGACGACTCCTTTGGCTTTGAAGAAGAGGTTGTGGAGGAGACATTAACCGCGACCTGGGACCCCAACACCTATAAAGAGATCCCCACAGACCCAGCAAAGTATGGTTTTGAGACAGAGGAAGAGCTCCAGAATATGATTTCCCAATACCTCATCCTCTTCTCGGGGAACTTGGACAACTTTATCAATGACGCTTTAGAGCCAGATGCTACCCTCCTCACTATCCAGTTAAAGAAGTCTAATACACAGTTGCTACGTCAAGTTACCGCTAAGATAAATTCATACTGGGGTGAAAATATCCCCAGTGGGTGGACCTACTCGGTGGGAGGTGGGGAGGCAATAGCCCTGACCCTCTCCGATTTAGTCACCAAGTCACAAATCTACTCTCTAGTGGGGGCCCTACTTATTGTCTGGCTTTTAGTGAGCCTAATTTTCCGCTCCCCCATGGCAGGGCTATTGGGAACAATCCCTGTCTTCTTTGCACTGATGGGAATCTTCATCTTCATGTCGGTGTTACAAATTAATCTAGACATTATAACGAGTCTTTTAGCAGCCTTAGCCATAGGGATAGGGGTCGACTATGCCATCCACTTCATGGCAGCTCTACAACGCCACAACAACTTAGACAAGATTGAAGAGTCGTTGGAGCAGGTTATGAATACGACAGGCAAAGCAATTGTTATCAACGCTGTGTCGGTTATCGTTGGCTTTGCAGGACTTATTTTCAGCCGCTTTATGCCAATTAGACAGATGGGAATTCTCTTCTGCGTCTCAATGCTTTTTGCAGGAATCTCAAGTTTAACTGTCTTGCCCATGGCAACGACTATCTTGAAGCCGAAATTTATCTACGGGATAAAAAAGAAAGAAAATACAAGAAAGAACAATTTAAATCATAAGAGGAGGATAGCTCCATGAAAAGAGTTAAACTTTTATTAATTGCACTCCTTTTAGCAGTGCTTCCACTCTCCGTTTTTGCCCAGACGGGTGCTTCAATAATGGAAAAGCTGCAGGCAACTCAAAAGGCTGACAGTTCAGCAATGGATATAAACTTGAGTCTCATTGAAGCGAATGGAGAGGTGAGAGAGCGTCGTATCCAAACACTCACTATGACAGAGAATGGTCTTACCAGTACCATTACCGTGTTCCTTTCGCCAGCAAGTGTTAAAAATACCCGCTTTTTAACCAAAGAAAATAGATCGGGAGGGGATGACCAATGGATCTTCCTCCCCTCAATCGGAAGAATTAAACGCATTGCTGCCAGTGAAGGGAGTGGTTCTTTTATGGGTAGTGACTTCTCCTACTCCGATATGGCCTCCACTACTTTCGATGTAGATGAAGCTAACCACACCCTTATAGGGGAGGAGACAATATTTAATCGAGAGGCTTATCTAATTGAGTCGATCCCTATTACCGCCAGTGACTATGGTAAGACAAGGCTGTGGGTCGACAAAGAGCACTGCCTCCCCCTTCAAGTAGAGTTCTATTCCAAAGATGGGAAGACATTGGTGAAAACCTTAGTAACCAATGAGATGAAGTATGTGGAGGACCGCTGGATAACCCAGACAGTAACCATGACAACTGTTGCCACAAAACACTCCACCCGCATTGAGATCTTGCAAGCTAAATACAATATTGCAATGAACAAGGGTTATTTCACCACCTCATTCTTAGAGACAGGGAGGGTCTTATGAGAAAGATAATAATTTCTGCAGCTATCTTATTAACCTTAACTCTACCAATATTTGCTTTTGATGGGTTTGCCGATATTTTCGATGCCCCAGTAGAGGAAGTTTCAGTATCTTCATCCTCTAAAAGTGGCTTTGCTATAACCGGTTCAGCCGGTTTCTCTCTTGAGGGGTTTATAGATCAAACTAACCCTAAAGACTCTGCTGTTGATATTGGTGGGGGGCTCGACATAGACCTCTCTTGGAGAGGCTCTATAGTTGATGCCAAAGCAAATTTCTCGCTACGCCCCTCCCTAGAAAACGAGTTGAGTTGGATTGATGTATTTACCGGTCTCTCAATTGCCACCTTCTTTGAAGGGGGACGCGTTGAGGCTGGATTACTGAAAAAAGAGTGGGGTTCTGGAGACGGTGTCCACGTTGTCGATGTTATTAATGCTCCCGACTACCGCTACGGTATTGTCGATGACCCCCTAGCTATGAAAGTAGCCGAACCAATGCTCTACACCACTATTGGTTGGAACAAGTCTTCATTCGATCTTTTCTACAAACCGATGCTAATTCCAATGTTAAGTGAAGAGGACCCTGAGGGAAGATGGTCAATGATGTCGACAGATGCTCTGACTGAACAATTCGCACCATTGTCCTTTAAAATTGCAATAGGGAACTCTCCTACCACTGAAGAGCTCTCTCAGCTATCGAAGTACCAGTTTGGTGCCAGGTTCAAGCAAACCTTGGGTCCCTTCGATTTAGGGGTTATCTACTACAATGGGTACCATTACCAACCTAGTTATTACGTGAATAATATAGATGTGGACATGCTTAATCCACTAGGTCCTAGTGCCTCAGCTACTATAGATGTCGACTTCACCCGAGCACAGCTCTTTGGTCTTGAGGCTACCTTTGTAACAGGTCCTCTAACCTTTATGGTTGAGGGGGGATTCTGGTTGAGTGAAGACTTTAAGAATGAGAAACCAGACAAATTTAACAACCGT
>DUOJ01000057.1 GCA_012838895.1 Spirochaetales bacterium | reverse complement strand
TTTGCCAGCCTTGTTGATAACTTCCCCCTTATTGAAGAGGTGAAGCGGAGAGTCGACTCAATTTTACTAATTGATAAAGAGCTTTTACGTAAAGAACACCAAGTCTTAAGGGAGGTTTTAATCACCGCTCCCCCCTTTGATGAGCGGGTCTTGGAGAGCTAGAGTCCGTTGCAATTTCTACCCCTTTCTTCTATCCTATTTTTATGCGAATTACTGGAGGAATCTATCGTGGTCGACGGATAACTTGCCCCCCGGGGATAATCCGTCCTGCTATGGAGAGGATGAGAGAATCGCTCTTTAGTATCTTGGGAGATATCTCGGGAGTCCCCTTTCTAGACCTTTTCAGCGGGAGTGGTTTAGTTGGCATTGAGGCTGCTTCGAGGGGAGCTGAGCCGGTCCATCTCGTCGAACTTGACCGCAATAAGCGGGAGACAATTCTTAAAAATATCTCATTTGTGGAGTCGACCATTCGGCTCTATTCGAACGATGTTGTGAAGTTTATCAGGAGCGCTAAAGGGGAGTATGGGATTGTCTATGCCGACCCTCCCTTCAACTACCCCGACAAAATTGGGCTCGCCGACTTGGTTGCTAAGAGGAATCTCCTCCTCCCCCAAGGCCTCTTTATAATCCACTATCCAGCTGAGGAACAAAAGTTGTGGCCAGAGAGCTTTGATAGCCTCGTCTTTATAGATGAGCGTAAATATGGGCGTTCTTTACTTCGTTTCTACCGTCAGGAGGGTGAAAATGGAGATAGTTAATGGGATTTACCACAACACAGTTGAGCTAAACAGTCACGATGTCGACACTTTTAACTTAGTCCACCCAGCCCACTATTTTAGGGTACTGCAGGAGGCGTCTGGAAGTCACGCCTATCTCAAGGGTGTGGGGATCCCCCACCTCCGCAAGGAGGGGATGACTTGGGTTGTCACCCGCACTAGGATGGAGATCTACCACTACCTCTCCTGGCCCGCCACCATAGAGGTTGAAACTTGGCCTCAAGGAATCTGGAAGTTTTACTATCCGAGGGTGTGTCGTGCAAACTCAAAAGATGGGAATCCTCTCTTTGAGGCGATGAGCCAATGGTTAGTGGTCGACACAGAGACTCAACGCCCCCAGCGCAATGAGAGGATAAGCAACAGTTTTGATCAAGTCGATAAGGCCTTTTATAAAGAGCCAGAATTGGGGCCACGCCACAATGGGGAGAGGGAGGACCTTCCCCTCCTCTACACCTACACCCCCCGAATTGTCTACAGCGATGTTGACTTGAATCACCATGTCAACAATGTGGTCTACCTTGAATGGATGCTTGAATCTCTCCCCTTCACCTTCCGTGACAACTACCTCGCAACTGTTGTCGATATCAGCTACCGGGCGCAAGCCTTAAGAGATGATGAAGTAACGGTTACGACAAAGGGGAGGATTGGTGACAAGGGGGCCACCCTCTTCCACTCCATTGAGAGTAGCGAGGGGATAATCATAGCGACAGCAGAAAGTGAGTGGCGCGCGAAAGCTCAAT
>DUOJ01000056.1 GCA_012838895.1 Spirochaetales bacterium | reverse complement strand
TTGCTTAAGAGGAAAATTGATCAGTATTTAATTGATTGGAAAAACAGTAACAATAAACTTCCCCTTATTGTAAAAGGTGCGAGACAAGTTGGGAAAACTGAATCGATTAGGTTCTTTGCCAGAAATAATTATGAAAACACTATCGAGATAAACTTTTCTCTACAGCGACAGTATTGCTCAATTTTTGATGATGGGTTTGAAGTTGACACTATTCTTAAAAATATCTCCTTAATTAATCCGGAATTAACCTTTGTTCCTTACAAGACCCTAATATTCTTTGACGAACTCCAAGATTGTCCCAACTGTGCCAGTTCACTGAAACCTTTTAAGCTCGATGGGCGCTTTGATGTCATTTGTAGTGGCTCAATGATGGGAATCAATTACAATGAAATAGAAGCCAATAGTGTCGGTTATAAAGAGGACTATAATATGTATAGCCTCGATTTTGAGGAATTCTTGTGGGCTAAGGGGTATACTGAAGAACAAATTGAAGACCTATACGACCATATGCTCCAAATAACTCCCCTCTCCACCCTTCAATTTAAAGTAATCGATGCGGCTTTCAAAGAGTACCTCGTCTTGGGAGGAATGCCTGCAGTTGTAAACTCTTTTATCATAAATAAAAACTTTAGTGGTACTTTAAAGATTCAAAGGCAGATACTATTAGACTACGAAGAAGATATTACTAAGTACGCTTCAAATTTAGATAAGGGTAAAATCTTAAATGTTTACAACAGGATAAGCGTTTTTTTAGGACAAGATAATAAGAGGTTTCAAGTAACTCGGATTAGTAGAAACAGCCGTAATAGGGATTATATAGGGGTTGTTGACTGGCTCAACAGCTCAGGAATTATTCACACCTGCTACTCAATAGCTAATTTAGGACTCCCTTTAAAGGGGAATTTTGACCCTAATAACTATAAGATCTATTTTCATGATGTGGGCTTGTTAATCGGTTCTTTAGATGATGAAGCACAACAAGACCTACGGGAGAATAAAAACTTTAACACCTACAAGGGGGCCATATTTGAAAATGTTGTCGCCGATATGTTGGTAAAACAAGGATATTCCCTCTTCTTCTACCGTAATAGCCAAAGTAGTATTGAAATAGACTTTATTGTGAGAGACAGTTCTTCTCTAATTCCTGTAGAAGTTAAGTCTAGTGACGGTTCCTCCCTCTCTTTAAATAAACTAATAAACAATAAAAAACTGGAGGTGGTTAAGTATGGGATTAAACTAGCCAATAAAAATATTGGCTTTAATGGTAAGTTCTACACCTTCCCCTACTTTTTAACCCCTTTCTTAAAAAGATTTCTAAGGGAGAGAATAGCCAAATAAGTGGTCTTGTTTTGTCAGAACAATTACAAGACTTAGAGCCTCTCTTTACTAACCGCTAGTAAAGTGGTAACAATACTTGTCTTGCTCCAATCTCGCAATTATTGTCAGATTTTGCTATTATGGTAGGGATGATTGCCGAGCAGGCTAAAATTTGCTTATTTTAAGTACACCTAGAGAAAGAGGAAATACGATGGCTGTAGAAAAAACTGTTAAAGAAATTGAAAATTCTGCTGTAGAGATGTCTATTAAGATTAAGAAGGAGAGCCTGGTAGACTCCTACACAAAAGTATTGCAGAAGTATATGAAGTCTCTCCAGATTCCCGGATTTAGAAGGGGGAAAGCTCCCGCTTCGGTCCTTGAGCAAAAGTTTGGCTCTTCCATGAAAGAGGAGAGTGTCTTTACAGCTATTGATGATGCTGTTCAAGAAGCTTTGAGGGAAGTTGAAGATAAATACAAACCCCTCCCCTATAGCCAACCCTCATTGGTTGATGAAGACTCAATCTATAAAGATATTGATAAAGACTTAGAGTTTGCTATTACCTATGATATCCTCCCCCTCTTTGAACTTCCACCTTACAAAGAACTTACCGTTGAGATTCCAGCTGTAAAGATCGCTAAAGAAGATATCGACAAGGAGATCGAGAAGACACGACAGCAAAACGCCATGGTAATTGAGAAAGAGGGAAAAGTTGAGAAGGATAACATTGCCACCCTCGACTTTGTCGAACTCGACGAAGAGAAGAACCCTATTGCGGGCACTGAGCGCAAAGATTTTGTCTTTACTGTCGGATCAGGTACCAATTTCTATAAAATTGATGACGATGTGTTAGGCATGGAGAAGGGAGAAGTTAAAGAAGTTGTAAAAACCTTCCCCGAAGATTACGAGTACTCTGAATATGCTGGTAAGAGTGTAACCTTACGCTTAGAGCTGAAAGAGATTAAGATGAGAGATGTCCCCCTCTTGGACGATGAGTTTGCCCAAGATGTGAGTGATGACTATAAAACTGTGGCTGACTTAAAAGCCGGCACTAAGAAAAATATGGAAGAGGGCCTTGAGAGCCACCTCAAAGAGGAAAAATTTAAGGCGATTGCCGACAAGATTTTAGAGGGGACTGTAATCTCTGTTCCCCAATCGATGATCGACATCGAAGTTGATTCCTCTTGGCACCGCTTTATTAGTCAGTCTGGAATGAGTGAAGAACAGGTACTCCAGTTCCTCCAATTCCAAGGACAGACCAAAGAAGACTTCACTAAAGAGTGGCGTGAACCAGCGGAGAGAGAACTTAAACTTCAACTCATTGTGGAGAAAGTTAAAGAGGCTGAAAACATTACAGTTGACGAGAAAGAACTTGAGGAAGAGGTTGAGAGACAGCTTGAAGGGATCACCGACGAGGGGACGCGTAACTACTACAAGTCGGTAATTGAAGATGACATGAAAACTCATAAGACCTACGACTTCCTGCTGGAGAATAACAAGTTTAAAGATGGCAAAGAAGTGAGCTACGAAGAGTTTTTCTCAAGCCATAGACATTAATTAGGCCCATTTTAGGAGGCTCTAACTGTGCGAAAAAGTGACGAATTTGCATCATTAGTCCCCGTTGTCCTAGAACATTCGGGGGTAGCTGAGCGATCTTTTGACATCTTCTCAAGGCTCCTTAGGGACCGTATTATTATCTTAGGAGAGGAGATAACCGCTGTGACAGCCAATCTTGTTGTGGCTCAACTCCTCTTCTTAGAGTCTGAAGATCCAACCAAAGATATTAGCCTCTATATTAACAGCCCCGGTGGTAGTGTGACGGCTGGTTTGGCAATCTACGACACCATCCAATACATCAAGAGCGATGTCCAAACAATCTGTCTAGGGCAGGCTGCTTCGATGGGAGCTTTGTTATTGGCAGCCGGTTCACCTGGTAAGCGATACATCCTCCCCTCAGCGCGCGTTATGATTCACCAACCTTGGGGGGGTGTCACCGGTCAAGTTTCAGATATAGCGATTCACACTCGTGAGCTTTTGAGAATTAAGAAATTAAGCATCGACTATTTTGCCTATCACACTGGGCAAGATGCCAAAACAATTGCCAACGACCTAGAACGCGACTTCTTCTTTGATGCTAAAGAGGCGGTTGAGTATGGTCTAGCCGACCACATAATGGCCAGGAGTTAAATAGTGGCACGTAATACTAAAGTTTGTTCCTTCTGTGGACGTGGTATTAAAGAGGTAAAACGGCTCATAGATGGCCCCGGAGTGGCAATTTGTGACGACTGTGTCCACACCTGTAACGACATATTGAAAGCTGAGCCCTACTACAGTCAGGTAGATGAAGATTTTTTAGGGCATATTCCAACCCCAAAGGAGATTCATGAATACCTCGACGACTATGTAATTGGGCAGGAAGAGGCTAAGAAAGTGCTCTCCGTCTCAGTTTACAACCACTACAAACGGGTGAAATACCAAGACCACTTCCGTAGCGAAGGGCTTGAGATGGATAAATCAAATATCTTGCTGATTGGACCAACAGGGACTGGAAAAACACTTTTAGCTAAAACATTAGCTAGGAAACTACAAGTCCCCTTTGCTATTGCCGACGCAACGACTTTGACTGAAGCTGGGTATGTTGGGGAAGATGTGGAGAATATCCTCCTTAAATTGATCCAAAATGCCAATGATGATATCAAGGCAGCTGAGCACGGTATTATCTTCATCGATGAGATTGATAAGATTGCCCGTAAAAGTGAAAATGTCTCAATCACCCGTGATGTTTCAGGTGAGGGGGTCCAACAAGCCCTCTTAAAAATAATTGAGGGCGTTGAGGCGAGTGTCCCCCCCCAAGGCGGGCGCAAACACCCCAACCAAGAGATGTTAAAGATTAATACCGCCAACATCCTCTTCATCTGTGGAGGAGCCTTTGTGGGACTCGACAAAGTGGTTGAGAAGCGCGTCTCGGCCAGTCAAATGGGCTTTGGTGCCAATATTGTCGATACTAAAGATAAAGACCTTTCACAACTTTATAAGCAACTCCATCCCGACGACCTTATAAAGTTTGGTCTTATCCCTGAGTTCATCGGCCGGCTCCCCATCAACGTAGCCCTCGACTACCTCAATAAAGAAGATTTGATGCGTATCATTACCGAGCCTAAGAACTCGATTATAAAGCAGTACACTGCGTCACTCAAACTTGACGACGTTGATCTCGTGTTTGAGGATGGGGCAATTGAAGCTATAGCTGAAAAGTCGATTGCCCAAAAAACAGGGGCAAGGGGATTGCGCTCAATTGTTGAGAACATCATGGTTGATGTGATGTACGACCTCCCCTCAAAAAAGGGTGTCAAGAAAGTTGTCGTAACTAGGGAGAGTATTGAGAAATCAAAGCTCCCCAAACTCGAATTTGACAACGCAGAGACAGCCTAATGGAGTAACTGAATGTATATCTACCCTGAAATCCCTCAAGAGATTTTAGAGACGATTCGCAGTTGTACTACCGCAGTTGTAATTGGACACGTCGGCCCCGATGGGGACTGTGTCCACTCCCAAATAGCTACCCAAAAGTTACTCCAGAAAATGGGGGTAGAGGCCCATCTAGTCAATACTGGCCCCTTTCAACGCAAAGAGATTAGAGAGTATGAACCACTCTTTGCCCCCCATATAGGCCCCCAACTAAAAGCTAAGAAGCCACTCGTAGTGATGGTTGACTGCTCAACCCTCGACCGTATTGGCTACCTAGCCGAAGAGATTGAGGGATTAACGCTCCTTACAATTGACCATCACGCTTCAGGAGACAACTTTGGCGACCTCGCCTACATTGTTCCAAAATCGCTCTCCACGACCCTCTGTATAATGCAATTCTACAAAGCCTTAGAGGTTGAGCTGACGAAAGAGATAGCTGAACATATCTTCTTTGGTCTAGCCACCGATACCGGTTTCTTAAAGTTTATTGGCCCCTACCGAGGTGAGACATTTCAGCTACTTGGGGAACTCGTTGAATTGGGAGTCTCCCCCAACGATATCTATAATCAGATGGAGGGGGGTAACACCCTAATCTCTCAAAGATTCTTAGCAACTCTCCTCTTAAGGGCCCAATCCCTCCTAGAAGGGCGTCTAATGATTGTCGAAGAAGAGCCCGCTGATGTAACTAACTTCGATTTAAACGACCGCCCCTCTGATCTCCTCTACTCCCACCTACTGGGGGTCGATAAAGTGGAGGTGGTCCTCTATTTCAAATATATCGCTAGTGATGTGTGGGAAATTGGTTTTAGAAGTTCCCACTCCTCCTCCATCGATGTGGGGGCTATCAGTAGTACCCTTAGCGGAGGGGGGCACCGTAAAGCTGCCGGAGCCACTGTTGAGGGCAAATTAGAAGACCTAAAAAAACTTTTGATTACAACAATTGAGCGAGAACTAAACAGAGAATAGCCCCTCTTTAAATGTTATATAGTTGTTATTTGGCATAGAAATTGCTGCATATTTTTCTCCAGAGGAGGAGTGTATGAGCAATTTAACAAAAGCTGTTTTGTTGTATCAGAAACTACTTAAAGGTGAGGCTAATCACCCAAAAGGATCTTTAGAAGTTTTATACCATAAAATTGAGATGATGTGCCAGATTATCATCTACCAATACCCTGTTAAAGTGAAACTTCTTCAAGAGGAGGAGGCGGTTGAACTGCTCCTAATATTGGTCCCCCGTTTGAAGACCCTGATTACCACCTTCCAATACCAAGGAATCGACTTTGAGAAGTTTTTGACGCGCACAATCTATCTCCAAACAATCTATTACAAACAGAAGAGGCGCCGTAAGGAGCGCAAGTTCTACTATCTCACCTGCCCCGGTGACGAGATGGAGTATTACATGTTGGCTGAACCTGCTTTCCAATACCAGATTGAGAAAGAGTCGATAGAGAATAAGCTCCCCAACAACTGGTCGATGGAGACAGCTGCTTCAAAACATATTAAGAGACTCTACAACAACTACAAAGCGTTTGCTAATCGCTTTCGTCAATTCATCGTCCTCAATGGCCCCCACCTAAGCGCCCAACAAATTGCATTTTTAGCCCAATATCTAGAGATTGATGAATTGGAACTAGCCCAATTAATTAGCGAAGCTCACGAGTTGGCTGGAGAGAAGCACAATCGATCCCTCCACGTCCAAGAGGTGCGCAATAGCCACTACCTAGAGTCGCAATTTTTAAAGAGGGAGATAGATATGTTTAAAAGCTTTGATGCCCACTACTCCACAATTGAAGCGGTAAAAAAGAGGTATAGACGCTCTCACTCCCTCTTTTTAGAGCGGTGTAAAGAGGCACGCAGTCGCCCCAACCCAGTCACCCACGATGCCCTCTCCAAACTCTTTGAGAAACCCAAAGGGACAATCGACTCGGGGATGAGCGCCCTCAAGAAAGCTTTACGGGAAATTGTAGACGACAATGAGTAAATCGGGTATGTTCGGTTTATGGAGTTAATGTTAGCATCACACAACCACCATAAATTAGGGGAGATTTCAGCCTTGTTATTGGGCCACTCAATCATCCTCCCCCAACACCGTAATTTAGAGTTCTCTTTTGAGGAGAATGGTTCCACCTTTATCGCCAATGCATTAGACAAAGCAGAAGCCCTCTACAATCTCTGCGGAGTAGCCACACTAGCTGATGACTCTGGATTGGTAGTAGATGCCCTCAATGGAGAGCCAGGCATCTTCTCCGCCCGCTATGGGAGTTCAAATGGACAATTGCTCCCCTCAGATGAGCGCAATCGACTTCTACTTAAAAATTTAGAAGGGGTTCCCAAAGATCAACGGACAGCGCGCTTTGTGTGTGCAATGGCCTTAGTTATCGCCCCCTATCGTAAATTTGTAGTTCAAGAGACAATAGAGGGGTTTATTGCCAACCAACCCTTCGGCGAGGGGGGCTTCGGTTACGACCCTATTTTCATTGTTGGTTCAACTGAAATGACAATGGCCCAACTGAGTAGTGTAGATAAAAATAGAATTAGTCACCGCGGAAAGGCTGCCCAACGTATTGTAGCCCTTCTGCACAATATTGAACAAAAGGAGATTTTCTATGTCAGCTGAAAAAAGAATCCCATTGAGGGAAGAGGTAGCTTTAGGAGACACTTGGGATTTAACCCACCTCTACAAAAGCGATGAGGAGTGGGAGAGTGACCTTAAGAGGGTTGAAGGACTTATCGATGAGGTTGTTAAGTTTAGGGGCACTTTAAAAGAGTCGCCCTCCAATTTCCTAGCACTCCTTAAACTAATTGATCAAGTAGGAATTCTTATTGAAAGTATTAGTCAATACTCTTTTCTCCTCCATGCAGGCGATGGGAGTAATTCCCAAAACCAGAGGCGCCAGGGGTTGGCAATGCAACTCTATACCAACTTCTCATCCCAAACTAGTTTCTTAAATCCTGAAATATTGAGTATTGATACCGAAGTAATCAACAGTTGGCTTGAGAGAGAAGAGTTTAAAGATTACCGGGTAATGGTGGAAAAGATGCTCCGCTACAAACCCCATGTCCTAACAGCTGATGAAGAGAAGATATTAGCCCTCCAAGGCGAGGTGGGTAGAAAGTCGCAAGATGCTTTCAACACTCTCACTAACGTCGACTTCGATTTTGGTTCAATAATTACACCAGAAGGGAAAATACCCCTCACTCAGAGCACCTTTGGTTATCTCCTTCAAAGTAAAGACCGCAAGATTAGGGAGCGTGCCTATCGGAAGTTTTATGGGGTCTTCGACAAACACAAGCACACCTTAGCTGTCTTATACGAAGCGAGTGTCAAACAAGATATCTTTGGCACCAAAGTGCGCTCATACGAAGACAGCCGCTCAAAAGCCCTCTTCCCCGATAAGGTTGATGTGGCAGTCTACGACAATCTTGTGAGTGAAGTGCACAACGCCCTCCCCTCTCTCCACCGTTACTACGAGTTGCGCCGTCGACTCTTAGGGGTAAATAAGTTAGCCCACTACGATGTCTATGTCCCCCTTGTGGGCGATATAGAGGTTAAACATACCTATGAAGAGGCGGTTGATGTGATAGTCAACGCGATGGCACCCCTAGGAGAGGAGTATGTCTCCACTATTGGCAAGGGATTAACTACCGATAGGTGGGTTGATCGCTACGAGAACAGGGGTAAACGCTCTGGAGCCTTCTCTTCAGGCACCTTTAGTGGCCCTCCCTACATTTTAATGAATTACAAAGAGGATGTTTTGAGGGATGTCTTCACCCTTGCACACGAAGGGGGTCACTCGATGCACTCCTACTACAGTTCTGCCAACAACCCCTTCTCATCCTACGATTACACAATCTTTGAGGCCGAAGTAGCCTCCACCTTTAACGAGCAACTCTTAGCTGATTACATGATTAAAGAGGCCAAAGAGAAAGAGTTGGTCGCTTATATCTTAGGGAAACAGATTGATGATGTGGTGGCAACCCTTTACCGACAAACAATGTTTGCCGAGTTTGAACACCTTTGCCACGTTAAGGCTGAAGGGGGCGAACCTCTCACCCTAGATCTCCTCAGAAGCACCTATAGGGGGCTCTTAGAGCAATACTTTGGTCCAGAGGTAACACTTCTTAAGGTGAGCGACCTAGAGGGACTACGAATCCCCCACTTCTACCGCGCCTTCTACGTCTATAAATACGCTACTGGAATTAGTGCAGCGATTACTCTAAGTGAGAAGGTTTTAAATGGTGGGGTAAAAGAGCGTGATGATTACCTAAACTTCTTGAAGTCGGGAGGGTCTCGCTACCCAATTGAAGCTCTCAAACTAGCTGGTGTCGATATGGAGAGCCCAGAGCCCATTAAGAAGGCTCTCGATACGTTCTCCACCCTCTTAGATCGCTTTGAAGCTCTTCTATAGGTGATAAAAAAGGGGACCTGCATCTCTTTAGGAGAGGTACAGGTCCCACTATTAGGCTCTTAAGACTAAATTATTCTCTACTCGGTATAGGGGGCAACAGGGTAGTAGGCAACATCTTGTCGTCGGTCTAGGCGACCAAAGACGGCTACCACCGGTACGTCACTCTCCATAATTAGAGCATACTGCC
>DUOJ01000055.1 GCA_012838895.1 Spirochaetales bacterium | reverse complement strand
TCTCATAAATTATTAAGAATTCCCCTTTTTATCACCTAAAATTAGGCTCCTCTCAATTTGCTTATTTACCCTTATATGCCTATCTTGTAAGTAATATATCAGCTCTTTTGGAGGAGCATTATGAGTAATAAATTTTACAAAGATAAAGATCCTTTGGAGACCCAAGAGTGGATAGAGTCTCTCGAAGGAGTCATCAAGCAAGAGGGGCCAGCTAAAGCCGACTTCCTTTTAGGGGAGTTGACCCAAAAGGCGCGCAACTTGGGAGTTAACACCTCCCCTGGAGTCATTAGCCCCTATGCCAATACCCTAAACGGCAATGGAGTTAGCCAACTCCCTCAAGAGGACTCTCTAATTGCCCGTAACGTCTCAGCCTATGTGAGGTGGAACGCGATGGCAATGGTTGCCAAAGCGAACCTAAAGAACCACGGCATAGGAGGTCACATAGCAAGTTACGCCTCCTACTCCTCTATTTACGAAGTTGGCTACGACTGGTTCTTTAAAGGGGACGACCTTGTCTATTTCCAAGGCCACTCCTCCCCTGGGATGTATGCTAGAGCCTTTATTGAGGGACGCTTAACCGAAGATGAACTCAACCACTTTAGAGAAGAGGTTGGTGGTAAGGGGCTCTCATCCTACCCCCACCCCTACCTAATGCCCCACTTCTGGCAATTCCCAACCGTCTCGATGGGATTAGGGCCCCTTATGGGGATCTACCAAGCCCGCTTTATGAAATACCTTGAAGCGAGAGATTTCAAAGAGGTGGGGAACCGTAAAGTTTGGGTCTTCATGGGGGACGGCGAGAGTGATGAGCCTGAATCTTTAGCAGCCCTCTCCCTCGCAGCTCGCGAGCACCTCGATAACCTCATCTTCGTCGTCAACGCCAACCTACAGCGCCTTGATGGACCCGTTAGAGGTAATGGCAAGATTATTCAAGAGCTGGAGGGGAAGTTTAGGGGAGCGGGCTGGAATGTAATTAAAGTGATTTGGGGAAGTGAGTGGGACTCAATCCTCGAACGTGATACCAAAGGGGTCCTTTTAAGAAAACTCTCTACGATGGTCGATGGTGAGTTCCAAGCTATTCAGGTTAAAGGACCCGCCTACCTCAGAGAGAGGATCTTTGGAGGGGATGAGTATCTAGAGTCACTCATCCAAGACAAATCAGATAAAGACCTGTGGCAGATGACTAGGGGAGGACACGACCCCCGTAAAATCTACTCCGCCTTCGCTGAAGCTGTTAAACATAAGGGACAACCCACCGTAATCCTTTTTAAGACCATCAAAGGGTATGGGCTAGGAAGTGGTGAAGCTTCTATGGGAGCCCACAACCTCAAGAGCATGAGCAAAGAGTCGCTCTTGGCTTTCCGCGACCTCTACCATGTCCCCTTGGCCGATGATGAGGTTGAAGCCCTCCCCTTCATCAAACCCACCCCCAAGAGTCCCGAAGCAGCCTTCTTAAAGAGGCGCCGGGAGGTGCTTGGAAATAGTTTACCAGCAAGGACTGTGGCCAATGAGAAGCTTGAAGTGCCCACATTAAACGACTTCACTGAGATGTTAATCTCAACCGAGAAGCGGGAGATCTCCACCACCATGGCCTTTGTGAGGATGTTAACTAAACTGGTTAAAGATAAAAACATTGGTAACCGGGTTGTCCCCATAATCCCCGATGAAGCACGCACCTTTGGGATGGAGGGGTTATTTAGACAAATCGGAATCTACGCCCCCCAAGGGCAACTCTATGAACCGGCTGATAGCGAAGAGTTGATGTGGTACCGCGAAGATGCAAAGGGGCAAATCCTCGAAGAGGGGATAACCGAGGCAGGAGCTACCGCCTCGTGGATAGCTGCCTCCACCAGCTACGCCAACCACCACCTCACCATGGTCCCCTTCTACACCTTCTACTCTATGTTTGGTTTCCAACGGGTGGGTGATTTAATTTGGGCCGCTGCTGATAGCCGCGCTAAGGGGTTCCTCATGGGGGCCACAGCAGGACGCACAACCCTCTTAGGAGAAGGACTCCAGCACGAAGATGGGCATGGCCTCTTAATGGCCTCCACCATCCCCACTATTCAAGCTTACGACCCCACCTTCTCTTATGAACTGGCTGTCATTGTCCAAGATGGGCTAAGACGGATGTACCAAGAGAACGAAGAGGTCTTCTACTACATCACCCTTATGAATGAGAACTACAGCCACCCTCAAATGCCCAAAGGGGCTGAAGAGGGGATTCGCAAAGGGGCCTATCTCTTCAGTAAAGGGGAGGGGAAGAGTAAAGTTCAACTGATGGGGAGTGGCACAATTTTACGAGAAGTAATTGCTGCTGGAGAGATTTTGAGAAGTGACTTTGGCATTGAAAGTGATATCTGGAGTGTTTTGGGAATCAACGAACTTCACAAAGATGGCATCGACACAGAGAGGTACAACCTCACCCACAGCGAGAAGAGGGTCCCCTATCTAACACAAATTATGGAGGGGCACGATGGACCAGTGGTAATCTCCACCGACTACATCCGCGCCTATG
>DUOJ01000054.1 GCA_012838895.1 Spirochaetales bacterium | reverse complement strand
TTCACCCCGCTGCCCCACAACAGCTTCAGTGGTCTCATCGACCATTATCCTACAGGTGACGGAAGGGGCAACCATGCCACTGGTGCCAAACTTATATCTCTTGGGAGAGTTAGAGCTAATAATAGGGGCGGCTTCAGTTAAGCCGTATCCTTGGTAGACGGGAACTCCAATAGCGGCAAAGAAGTGTTGTTGGCGGGCCTCTAGGAGGGCCCCTCCCCCAACACAGTATTGGATGCGATTTCCAAAGACTTGGCGTAGTTTGGGGAAGACTAAAATAGAGGCGAGTTTATAGGGGAAGAAGGCTTTAAGCCTCTTACCGAAAGAGACTTTATTAAAGCCATCGCCGTTACGGACAATGCCAGCGTTAAGTCCATTAGTGAAGATCTTCTCTATAAATTTCCCCTTCTTACTGATGCCACTAATCATCTTCTTCATAAAGTTGCCACTGATAGAAGGAACAGTTAGTAAGAAGATGGGGTTAACTTCAACTAAGTTTTTAGGAAAGTTACGTACAATAGCAGCGTTAGTTCCTCTAGCATCGACAAAGTGGAGGGTAATCCCCTTTAGAAGAGCAGTATAAATCGCTACTGTGTGGGCAAAGGAGTGGTCGACCGGTAGGACTACCAGCGTCTCAAACTCACCGTCAGGTAACTCAAAGAGGGACACTGCATCGTGGCTATTAGCCCAGTAGTTTAAGTGAGTCAGCATTATCCCTTTGGGGTTTCCAGTAGTACCCGAGGTATAACAGATGTTAATCACATCACTCTCATCAATTTGAGCAATGCTCTCTTTAACTAGAGAGGGGCTTTCAGATAGGAGGTTAACACCGTTTTCCATTAGCTTAGGCCAAACAAAGTAGTCTTCCCCTTCAACCCAGTTAAAGGCTTCACTGTTTCTCTTTAGGCGCTCATCAAAGTTGTCTAAGTAGTAGAGAACAGGTTTCTCTTCCAACAACCCTAAAGCTTTACAAACGTTATCGAGTGTATTACTAGAGGCGATAATCCCTTTGGCTTCACTGTGTTTAAGGCGAAAGGCGATCTCTTCACTGGTTAGTTTAATAGAGAGGGGGACAGAGACCATTCTACTCTTAAGTAACCCCATCTCCGCTATAATCCATTCACTTCGCCCTTCAGCTAAAAGTCCAAAGTTAGACCCTAAATCAAGATTTAAACTCAAGATATGGGCCGCAAAATGATTAGATAATTGATCGACTTGAGCAAAGGTTTTCCCTTCCCATCCCCCCTCTCCTTTCATTGAGGAGTAGGCTCTTGAAGGATACCGAACAGCAGCCTCTTCCAACATCTTAATAATAGTCCGCATAGTTCTCTCCTTGCTAATCAATAACTATGCAGTCATACTAACATATTAAAACATAATGTCAAAATAAAAAGGAGAGATTGTTACATATTAAGCTGATTTCTATTGGTAGATTTTTAGCAGGAGCGGTAAACCAGCGATTCTCTATTCAAGACTCTTTCTTAAGGGATTTCTCGATTATATTAATCATCGCTGTATTATCAATATGGACCCATGCTCCACGGGGTAAGCTGAAAGATTCACTATTGTCAGATTCATAAGAAGTTGCACTGATAATTAACTTTCCTCTAAAGAGAGTACGCTAATTAGTGTAAAAAATCGTTTATTAAGGTTCGCGATAAATTGTTATAAAAACAATTTATGTAAAGATATCTTGCGAATCCTAACTTCATTTTATCATAAATAGTTTAAGAAAGCATCCTTTGTTAAGTCTATTTTCTCGTTAGGGGACAAGTATTAGTATTCAATTTACGAAGTAGGAAAGAGATATTAACTTTTTGGATATCTAGTTACATCTTCAATTTACAAAAAATATATTTTCTAACTCCCATACACCCACTCATTACTAAACCCCTGATTCTCTGCAATTGTAATAAGAGGGAGGACTGTAGCTTTTAGCTTATCTTTGAAGTAATCGTAGTTTGAGATTTTATATTCCTCAATCCTTAAATCTAACAGATAAGGTTCAATAGCCTTATTCCAACTACTTGGAGTGGCTCCCGTCTTAAAGAGAGTTAATCCCTTATGTTGTAGTTGGGCATAGTTGTCAAAATACCTATTAATCGATGGCAAGTTATTTGACTTTGATGAGTTAACTGACTTTAGCGTTGGAATTAGGTTCCAGAGTTGATTATGAACTACAAATGACCAGGGGATGAAGTGATCTAAAGAAAAGTTTTCTGGGGTAATCCTTTGGTGACTATAGATACAGAAGAGTTCTTCTTTCTTTAACACCTCTGTCCAGAAGTTAGTCTCTTTAGTAAGTGACTGACGCTTCTCTTCGGGGAATAACTTGTATTGGACGTTGGGAACTGAAGGATTGTTTCTCTGCATATATCTTAGGTATTCCCATTTAGCAAAAGCTAGTACTAGCTCATGGTTATCACTAAAGTAACTCACCCACCCTGGGTGAATTATTAGTTTGTTGTTATCCTCATCTATGTAATAGAGGGGGTGACGTGTCATAAACTCTTCTTTAGCTAATTTGCTGATTAATCTATTAACCTCTTGGTCTCTTTTTCCTCTCAACTCTTGCTGGAAGAAAGGTCTTATCAGTCTATAGGGGACATATTTCAAAAATGAGTTAACCTCGATTGAGGAAGCTTTAAATCTCTTAATCAGTTTATCTGGGTTAAAGGTCAGAACTTCTTCATCTTCTGTTAGTTTCTGGTTATCTAACTCATTACAGATTTGGTCCTGTAATCCAAAGGAGAGCTTAAATACCTTATAGGGGTAGTAGGCTAACGCTAACATTTGGTAGCCAATATCCTCTAGGGAGAAGGTTAACTTATTGAAGTTTTCTCTCTTTAATAATTTCAAGAGCCCCATAAAGAAGAGGTACTTATAACTATTAGTGATGTCCTTAAATAGTTGGAGCAAGATATTCTTATCGACTAGCTTTGAGTCTGGTAACTGCTCATTGAATTGGTAGTTCATCTTTACCCCCAGAAGGTTTACAATGATTATAACAGAGAAAGGGGGTGAGAACAATTTTTAATGATTACTACGACTTAAATGCCCCCTCTTATATAGCCTCTACCCTTAATTTAGATATGGGAGAGCACTATGCTAGGTTTTTGAAGTACCTTTCTGGAACTAAAATCTTAGATTTAGGTTCGGGTAGTGGTAGAGACTCCCTTTATTTCCTTAAAGAGGGCTATGATGTTACTCCTATCGACTCCTCTTTAGCTATGGTTAAAGCCACTAGTGAGTTAACGGGTCTTAATGCTCGTCATCTCTCTATCCAAGAGCTCGATTATATAGATCACTTTGATGGGATTTGGGCTAGTGCCTCTTTAGTACATGTTCCTAGGAATGAGATGGAATTAGCCTTCTCTCTTTTGGCTAGAGCTCTAAAAGCTAATGGAGTCCTCTACTGCTCCTTTAAGAACAGGGAGGAGGATTACACTAGTGAGGGGCGTAGCTTTACTTGTTACACCCCTCTTTTGTTTGAAGAATTTCTTGGTAGCCTTGGCTCCTTTACCCTTCTTGAGATGGTAACTTCTCCTGATCTAAGATTTGGTCGCTCTGGAGAGTCTTGGCTGAATCTAATTTTAAGAACAACGTAATAGCTACTAAGAACAAAGGTAGACCACCAATTAAGCCTGCTACTGTGGGTCCTATTGTTTGATTGATACCTACCTTAGCCACTATTAGAGGGAGCGCTGCCCCAGCGTTCATGGCTGAGTGAATCATAGCTGCAGGGATTACTGAGTTTAGCTTTATGGTAAAGTACCCCTCTATGATGCCTAGGGCAACACAAAAGACAACCATCACTAAGATTCCTACATAGGGGTAGCCAGGATAGTCGGTGCCGTAGTTGTGCCCCATTATAATTACTGGAGCGTGCCAGAGCCCCCATATAACACCTGAGATTATTAGGGCGAGGCGGTCACTAAAGAGGGTTCTCAACTTAGGGAGGAGATAGCCTCTCCACCCCAACTCCTCTCCCATTGTGGGAACTATGTTTATGACAGGCCCCACTAAGATGACTTGAAGAAGCGAGACCAAGAGGATAGTACTCGGAGTTACTTCTGCCCCTTGGAGTAGAGTTAATCCTGTGTCAAAGTGGGTTGGGAAGAGGAGAAAATAGAGTAGAGCACTAACTATTATTAAAAGAGAAGGGCCAAAAAAGATAAGGAGATAGGTTTTAATATTACCCTTAAAGTTGGGCCTTAAGAGCATGTTCTTAAACCCCTCTTTGGTGATTAATCTAACTAGGATACTGCTAATTGCTGGGGCAAACATAGCCCCTGTTAAGAGGAGAGTAGACCTTTGTTCCCCATAAACCATCCCACTAAGGGGGATTATTAGGAAGAGAATCC
>DUOJ01000053.1 GCA_012838895.1 Spirochaetales bacterium | reverse complement strand
CAAGTTTGGGGAGAAGGTCGACGATACCCCCAAGATTTTTAGCAACAACTACTTCATGCGCAATGCAGAGGGGAAATTTGTCACCAGTAAATTGGCTAAGAAGGTGTGGCTCCACTGGGCAGAGGGGCGTATCTACGACGAATTTGGCTACTACCTCACCCCAACAGGGAGAATTCCAAAGTATGAGGACCTAAAAGAGCTCTTCAAGAAATATCTTGATGAGGAGTTCAGTGAAGAAGATTACAACTACCTCTTCACCTTCCGCTCCACTAAGTGGATTGAGAAGTTGGAGCGCACCAAAGCTTTCTACAAGAAGACAGACCCCAATACTCCACAAGATATCTTCGACTATTGGGACGCCACGATTACTAAAATAAAGGAGGCTAGGGAGAAGTTTGGAGACCTCATCCCTCCAGGACACTACCAAGAGTAACAAGCTGTTCACTCTCTTAGCAACACTGAGTGGCCTCACTTGGGAGCTCCCCCAAAATGTTTTGGGGGCTCTCGTGTTGTTGTACATGGTTACCCTTAAGAAGGTAACTAAGATAACTATTGAGCAAAGGCGCCTCTTTATAGTGGCCCCAATTGGTGTTTCTCTGGGTTGGTTCATCTTCTATACAGGGAGAGAGCAAAACCGTAATCACGAGGCGGGTCACTCTCTCCAGTCTCGGATGGTGGGCCCCCTCTACCTCTTGGTAATTGGACTCCCCTCCTTCTCAAGGGCTTGCTACGCCCTCCTCTTCAATAAGATTAAGAAGGAGCGGTGGGGCAAATACTATGCGGGATATCCTGAGAGGTGGGCTGAAAAATTAGGTGGTCACTTTAGCCGAGGCGAGCAACACTCTCCACAATGTTGAGGCAGTGGTCTCCAATTTGTTCAACGTGACGTACCACATCGATGAAGAGGAGTTCAGCCTTAACATCGGCCCCCTCTTGAAGACGTGATGAAGCCGACTCTTTTAAGGTGTTGCGCATCTTGTTAATGTTATTCTCTAGGTTGACCGCAACTGCCATATTCTCACTTGAGATGTGCTCATTGAGGTGGCTCCTAATAAACCTAATAAACTGGTTCACCAAGTCGACATAAGGCAAAAGGGACTCAATTGCCGCATCGTCAATCTCAATTTGCTTACGGTGGCGCCGTTCAGCTAAGAGCATCAAATTGAAACAGCTGTCGCCAATACTCTCAAGCTCATTGGTAATTCTCATCATACTATAGACACTGCGGGCTGTAACGCGGTTCATCGTATCCATCGAACACTGGGAGAGGAATTTAGTAATCTCCTCTTGCATCTGGTCGGTGAGGTCCTCCATCCTCTTCTGGGTCTCTACCTCATCGCCCAGCTTCTTCTCAGGCTGGCTAAAGATATCCCAGAAGCGGGTGAACATATCGGCAATTACATCGGCCATTTTAGAGAGCTCCCGTTTAACAGTTACGAGGTAGAACTCAGGGGTATCTTGGAGGGAGGCTCGAATATATTTGAGTTTGTATTCAGAGGGAATACCCTTCTCGTCAGGGACCATTTTTGTCACCACAAAGGCGATCTGGTTTATAAAGAAGCTGAAGATGATTGTATTAAAGACGTTGAAGAGGGTGTGGAACATCGCTAGGTTCATGGGCAGAACATTAGGATTTGTAATATCGGTTGAGAAGGCATTCCCCGGCGTAATAAAATTGACCATCTTCAAGAAGGGCATAAAGACAGGGGTCATCCAAATTACCCCTAAAATGTTGAACAAAATATGGGCTCTACTAGCCCGTCGCGCATTGACGCTGGTCCCAATTGAAGCGATATAAGCGGTGATGGTTGTCCCGATGTTCTCCCCTAAGATAATAGTAGCTGCTGTGGGGTAATCGATCCACCCTGAGTAGGCCATCATAAGGGTAATTGCCATAGCTGCCGATGAGGATTGGACAATAATTGTCAAAACCATCCCCACCCCAATGAAGAGGAGGTAGGAGGAGAACCCTTTATTGGCAAACTGGGCCACCCTTTGGAGAAGTTCGGGATATTTACCGATATCAGGGACCGAGTTCTTGAGGAACTCAAGCCCCATAAAGAGGAGGCCAAACCCAATTAAAACTTCACCAAAATCGCGGTATCGAAACTTTTTGAGAAGGAGGATTATAAAGCCAATCCCGATGGCGGGGAGAGCAATAACAATAATTTCAATCTTAAAGCCGAGACTGGCAACCAACCAACCGGTGACAGTAGTCCCGACGTTGGCCCCCATAATCACCCCAATGGCTTGGGTTAGCTGTAGAAGGCCGGCGTTGACAAAGCTGACCACCATTACGGTAGTAGCTGAAGAGGATTGGATAATCGCCGTTACAAACAACCCAGTAAAGATAGCGGCGAACCGATTCCCTGTCATGAAGTTCAAAACTGAGTGGAGCCTATCTCCGGCAACCTTCTGGATACCGTCGCTCATCGTTCTCATTCCGTAGAGGAAGAGGCCGAGGCTTCCCACCATCTGAAAAACCTGAATTACCATTCACGCTCCTATAAAATCAGGTGAATGGTATCAGAGTGGGGGCATTATGAAAAGGGGTCGACCTCTTCTTCATAATTAATTTCATCAAATCCAAAACCGTTGATTTGGGCAAATTCTAGGTTAAACCCCACTAAATCGCCCCCTATGAGGCTTTCACCCACTCTCTGCAGACCCCACAAATGCTCAACTTCTTGTTGAATTTCTTTATCCATCTCCCGCTCATCTACCCTGATGCGCCCCTTGGAGTCGGTAGGAACCTCCCCTGAAGTGTAGAGACGCTCAAGGAAAAGACGGAAAATCTGCTCTGTTGTCCCCTCGTGTACCCCCCTCTCTTTCATAACTTGGTAGAGGAGGGCAATATAGAGAGGGACCACTGGAATAACGGCACTGGCCCTAGTGACGAGAGCTTTGTTAATCGAAACGTAGGCCTCTCCCCCAATTGGCTTTAGCTTCTCACTGATTGTGTGACTACTTGCTTCAAGGTGCTCCTTAGCTCGTCCAATCGTCCCTTCTCGGTAGATTGGGTAGGTGAGAGCAGGACCTATATAGGAGTAGGCAACACTCTTGAAAGAGGGGGCCAAGAGCCCTTTGGCTAAGAGAGTATCAATCCAAAGCTCCCAATCCTCCCCTCCCATCACTTTAACAGTGGCCTCTTCCTCCCCCGCTAGGGCCCTCTCTATTACCACCTCCCCGATAACCCCTGTGGAGGGATCAAGCGATAGGGCTTTATAATCAACTCCAATGGGTTTCAAAACAGAGCGGTAAGTCTCCCCTGTAATAGGGTCAATTCTGAGGGGCGAGGCGAGTGAATAGACTAAAAGGTCAATTTGCCCCAACTCGTTGGCAATGAGTTCTGCTGTTGCCTCTTTCACTTCGTCACTGAAGGCATCCCCAAAGATAGATTTAGCATAGAGCCCTCGCTTAGCTGCTTCCTCCTCAAAGGCGTGGGAAGAGTACCACCCCGCAGAGGCTGTACGCTTCTCACTGGGTTCCCGCTCAAACGAGACATTGATAGTTGAAGCACCGCCGAGGATGCTACTGACAAGGCGAGTAGCAAGGCCATAGCCACTAGAGCCACCAAGGACCACAACTCTCTTGGGGAAGTTGGAGAAAACACCCGATAGCCCTTCGAGCCACTCAATTTGTTTTTTCACATAAAGAGCACACCCTTTAGGGTGGGCATTTAGTGAGACATTGCGCAATATCCGCTGTTTGATTATCATCCGTCCAGCTCCTTCACCACACAGAGCCAGGTCGCCTCAGCGACAACATCCTCCCCCACATAGACCTTACCACTCTGCTTAAGCATCAGCTTTGAGGTTCTCAGATTTTTCACCTCAACCTTCACTTCAGCGTTAGGAAATACCTCTTGGCGGAATTTAGCTTTCTCCACAGATGCTAGGACAAAAAGTGTATCTTTTTTATAATACCCCATCTTATTGACACCCGCACCACCACATTGGGCCATCATTTCAATTAAAATAACCCCTGGCACTATTGGATAGTGGGGGAAATGACCTGCAAAGAATAACTCATTCTCCTTAAAGCGGTAGCGCCCCACACTCCCTTCTTTATTGGCTTCCACAATCTCCTCAATAAAAAGGAAGGGGGGACGGTGGGGTAATAGCTCTTCAATTTCAAGCCTCTTACGCATCGCTTTGCCTCTCGTTGTAGTTACTTAAAAGGGGGACCGTTGTCTCTTTCAACTCAATCCTTATTTCAGTCAAATACCCTAAGAAGTTTTTCCCTTTTTAGCAGTTTCAGGGAGGTGGCCCCTCAGCTCCCATTTACGACAACTCTGATTCATCTGAGCAAAGAGTTCGGTGAAGCGGTCAATCTCCTCCATCTCGTTAAAGAGGAGTCCATACTCGTTGAGGAGGTTAAAGACATCTTGCATCCTCTCACCCATGATACACGCATCGGAAATTTCGCCCATCAGCTCTTCAATCTGCTCCCCAGCGGGAAGGCGATACCCCGATAGGAACTCAATCATCGCACTTGCAGCGGGGGATTGGTCGTCGTAGGGGGTCTTGAAGTAAGTAATTAGATCTTCACGACTGGGGGCGTAATAGGCGACCTGTTTAACATTATCTAAGAAGAGCTCAACCTCATCGATACTTTTGAAGTAGGAGGAGATTACCAATTCGTCGAGAATCCACCAATAGTATTGAACCCGTCCTAAAGCGTGTAGTTCATCTTGAATCATGGCAGGGGTGAGAGTCTCACTCTCAAACCTGTTCCAGACAATGGCAAATTGGTCGATGTCGAGAACACCATAGAGGTTGGTCAATGCAATGGCATAAGCGTCGATGCGCTGGTTAAGTTCGGCCCCTTTCCAAAAGTTTAAATCGCTCAAGATCTCTAGCTTATCTATAAGTTCGGTGGGGGTCACTAGGGTAAATGCCGAGCCCCCTTTGTAGAGGAAGATGAAACCAAAGTTTTGGAGGTGGGAGATATCGTGGAAGCTCAACTTATTAGGATTGATCTTCACACTCCCCTTCCCCCTGAAGCGGGCTAAAAACTCAAGATTTTTAACGGGGAAGTAGGGGAGTAGTTTTGAAAACTCCCCCTCAATTTGTTGGGCGACAGCTTGGACCACCTCCCCTTTCTTCTGAGAGCTGGGGATTTGGAGTCCTAAGTCTTCACCTAGTTCCAATAGGTCTTTCTTAGTGAAGTGGTTAAGATTCCCCTCCAAAGACCTCTCGGGTCGCTTTTTGAGTGCAATATTATTTAATAAATCAAGGTCTAAAGAGGGGTCGATCACTAAGACACTCTCTATCACCTCTTTGGTGAAAACCGTAGTGGGATATAACTCTCTTCTCCTCGTCTTTTTCTCTTCCATACTCTTAATGTAACACATCCGAGACGAGTCGCAAAGCTACCAGAAGAGTCCTTGTACCAAAACCATATAGAGGATAGTCCCCACCGCAATACTTATGAGGGCATTACGCCATTTTAGGTGAATTAAAGCTGTTACCGCAATTGCTCCCAAATCAAAGAGCCAGCCACTGAGTTCTCCAAAAGAGATCTCTTTGAGGGCATAAACTAGAAGGGTTGCCATAATCGCTGGAGGGAGGATTTTCCCAATGTAGAGGATTGTCCCCCCCACCCTTTTCTCGCCCCTTCCAAAGAGAAGGAAGGGGGTAGAGCGGGTTATGAGGGTGCTAAGGGCAGTGACACCTATTATTAGGAGGGAGTGGACTAGGTTCACCCTTTTACCTCCAGATTAGGGCGTAACAGGAGAAGGAGGAGCACCGTCACCCCCAGAGCAGGGAGGAGGAACTTATCGGGGCCAAGCCAAAAGAGCGCTCCGGCAGCACAGATAAACCCAATAAGGGCAGGAATACGGTTCTTCTTCTCTAAAAGCTGCTCCACTAAGATAGTGGTAAAGAGGGCAGTCATGGCAAACTCAATCCCCTCGAGGCTGACTGTAATGTAAGAGCCAACAAGAGCTCCTAAAGTGGAACCAATCACCCAGTAGGCTTGATTTAAAAGAGCAATAATCAATATTAGAGTATCAGAAGCTTTCTCATCAACCGAGCAGAGGAGAGCGTAGGTCTCATCGGTGAGAGAGAAGATCATATAGAGGCCCCGCTTCCCCATAGCTTTAAAGCGCTCTATGAATGAGAGGCCGTAAAAGAGGTGGCGTGAGTTGACTAAAAGGGTGGTGACAGCAACCGTTAAGAGGGGGGCTTGTTGGGTTAAGAGTCCTACCAAGACAAATTGCATCGAGCCGGCGTAGACCACCAGACTCGCTAAGGTTGCCCAGAGCCAGTGGTACCCCCCATTTTGCAATAAAAGACCAAAGGCTACCCCTAAAACGAGGTAGCCCATCATCACCGGGATGGTGAGGAGAAAGGCCTCTTTAAAAGTGGAGGATCTGCTCATATAACCAGGTGCATCGCCTCACGCATTCGCTCAACCTGCTCATCACCTATCTCATTGGCAATCCGGCTCCCTGTGTTGATAATATCGCGCACCTCATCCTTGTGAGCTTCGTAGTAGGCGCGTCGCTCCCTGATGGGATCAAGAAGGTCGTTCAAACTCTTCGTTAAGATCTCTTTACACTCAGAACACCCGATTTGGGCGGTACGACATTTACCAGACAACTCTTCATAGCGGCCGGGGGTGAAGATTTTATGGTACTTGGCGACGTTACAAATCTCAGGATTCCCCGGGATATCTTTGGTGATTCTTGCCGGGTCGGTGACCGCTTTACGCACCTTCATTCGCACCTCTTCAGCGGAGTCGCTGAGGTAGATAGCGTTACCGGCACTTTTGCTCATCTTAGCACTTCCATCGAGCCCCGCTAAACGGGGAGTTGCACTCAACTTAATTTGGGGCACCGTAATATTTGTCCCATAGAGGTTATTAAACTTCCTCACAATCTTCCGTGAGAGCTCGAGGTGGGGAATTTGGTCCTCCCCTACTGGCACCAAGTCGGCATTACAAAATGTTATATCTGCTGTTTGACTCACCGGGTAGCCTAAAAAGCCGTAGGTCAAATCTTCATACCCGTAGTGGGCCGCCTCGCTCTTAATCGTTGGGTTGTGGCGCAGTGCATTAACGTTGACAATCATTGAGTAGAATACGGTCATCTCAGCAATCGCTTTAACGGCACTTTGCTGGACGAAGGTAACTTTATTGGGGTCTAAGCCAACTGAAAGATTGTCGATAGCGACATCATAGATACTGCTATAGAGCAACTCAGGCTCATTAAAGTGGGTTGTTAAGGCTTGGATATCGGCCAATAGGATGAAGGTGTCGTAAGTGTCTTGAAGGGCTACGCGGTTAACAAGACTCCCGACATAGTGCCCCAGGTGTAACTTTCCGGTGGTCCTATCGCCTGTTAATATTCTCTTCTTTGGTTTATCCATAACATCTCTCCTGCTGTTGAGAGAGTATACTATAAATATCAAAAGTGAAGAAGATATAGCACTATAGTTAAATATAGGGTAGATTTGATGAAAACAGGGAGGGTTTTATGGCCAAGAAAAGTAAGTTTGTTGAAGAGTTTAAGACTTTCATCTCAAGAGGGAATGTCATTGACCTAGCAGTTGGTGTAATCATAGGGGGAGCTTTCAGTAAGATTGTAACCTCGTTTGTCAATGATGTGGTGATGCCCCTTTTGGGTCTCATAATTGGTGGAATCAGTTTCGTTGACCTAAAGCTTGTCTTAAAGAAAGTAACTGCCACTGGAGAGCCGCTGGTCCTCTCATATGGGCTGTTCTTACAAGCTGTTGTCGATTTTCTCCTGATTGCCTTTGTGCTTTTCATTGTTATCAAGGGGATCAACTCATTCCGTTTCAAGAAAGAAGAGGAGGTTGTTGAAGAGGCGCCCCCCGCTCCGCCACAAGATATTGCCCTATTAACAGAGATTAGAGACCTCTTAAAGAAGGAATAGATGGGACCTTACGGCTCAAACATTTTAATAACAGGGGCCACCAGTGGGATTGGTCTAGCCTCACTCCACCTCTTTGCTGAGAGGGGGTGGCAGGTGTGGGGGGTCTCCCGTAGGGGGGAGATTGCGGAATCCCTCCCCCCTAATGTCCACATCTACCCTTTAGATATCCGGGATGAGGTTAAAGTAGAGCAAACCATAGCCGCTATAGAATCTGAAGCTAAAAGCCTCACTGGCGAGGGAATTGGTGTTATCCTCCACTGTGCCGGTTTTGGGATAGCCGGGGCTGCCGAAGATACCCCCTTAGAGATGGTCTACCAACAGTTTGAGACCAACTTCTTTGGCGTCTTAAAGGTCAATCGTCACCTCCTCCCCTTTATGAGAGAGCGCAAAGCATCGCTGGTAATCACGATGGGGTCGGTTGGAGGGAAGATCTCCCTCCCCTTCCAGAGCCACTACAGCTCCACTAAGTTTGCCATAGAAGCCTACAGTGATGCCCTAAGGATGGAGGGGAGAGCCTTTGGTTTGAGGGCAACAGTCGTTGAAGCGGGAGATACTAAGACCCCTTTCACCGCTCAGCGAGTCGCAGCTATCCCCGAAGGATCTCCCTACAGTGAGCAAGGGATTCACGCTATTGAACAGATGGGTAAAGATGAGCAGGGGGGTTACCCCCCTTCGAAGGTGGCAAAGACAGTATGGCGCTTAGCACAGCGCTCTTCGCCCCCTCCGCGGGTAGCTGTTGGTTTAAGTTATAAGGTACTTCTTCTCTTGAAGCGCATCTTACCTGACCGTTTGGTCCTCTTTTTAGTTAGGAAGCTCTACCTCACCTAAAGCCTTCGAAAACGAGTGACTCTTGGGCTTCGATAAATTTGCCTCCCCCCTTCTTGCTTAGGTAGATACCGTCACCCACAACTAATCGTCCCCTCAAGTAGGTCATAATCGCTTTGCCAACCACGTTGAACCCTTCGTAAGGGGTGTAACCGGCAGCACTGTGGAGATTTTCAGCTGAGAGGGTCCAAAGGTGTTCACTATCAAAGATTACGATATCAGCATCACTGCCCACCTCTAGTGACCCTTTTTGGGGGTAGAGACCAAAAGCCTTGGCTGGGGCTGTTGAGAGGAGGCGCACCATATGAGAAAGGCTCATCCGCCCCGAGGCGACAGCAAAGGTGTGGATTAATGGCAAGAGCTCTTCACTTCCCGGTACACCGGGGAAGATTGTGCGACAATCTTTGGAAGAATTCTTTTGCTCCTTAGTAAAGGTGCAGTGGTCGGTAGCCACCACCTGAATCTCTTTCGCCACTAAGGCATCTTGTAAGATTAGCTTATCTTTTTTACTCCTCAAGGGGGGGGTCATCACATAGAGAGAGGAGTCCTCCCCTTCAAGGTAAGTGTCGTCTAAGAGGAGGTAATGGGGAGTTGTCTCCACCATCAAGGTGACCCCTTGGGCGCGCAGGGTATGCACGGCATCTAAACCCCGAGCACTTGAGAGATGGACTATGTAGAGGGGGATATCAACCTCTTTGGCTAATTCTCCCAGTGCCATAATCGCCCTATATTCAGCTTCAGCGGGGCGCAGTAGGGGATGGTCGGCTGCTTTATAATCCCCCTTATAGTTGTTCCCAATCTCTTCTATTAGAGCATCATCTTCGCAGTGGGCACACACCATGAGGTTGAGTTCTTTAGCTACTTCAAAGAGTTCTTTAAGTCCACCTTGTTCAATCAGGTAGCCCACATCTTTGTAGGTTGTAAAAATTTTAAGGGCTGTAATGCCCCTCTCTTTAACACTGATTAGCTCTTCCTTCAAGTTCTTTGGAATTCCATAGACGCCTTGGTGGAGGGCAAAGTCGATCTCCATCCCCTCCTCCATCGCCTTGATACGCGCTTCACTGGAGGCAACTAGCGGAGCTCTTTTATCGTGGTCGGCAAAGTCGATGACGGTGGTTACCCCTCCGTAGGCAGCAACCCGTGACCCTTCAGCAAAACTGTCAGCCGTGACAGTCCCCCGTGAGACGAGGTTGTAGTGGGTGTGGGCATCGATTAAACCAGGGAGGATACACAACCCCTCAGCGTTAACGATGGTGGTATCTTTGGGGAGTTCATCGGGGTCTATGTGGCTCTCCACACGGACGATCTTCTCGCCTTCAATCAAGATATCGGCATGCCAAGAGCGGTTAGGTTCAACTAAAAGTCCATCACGGATTAATATTGTATTCATGTCCCTAAATATACTATTCAAGAGGCTCTAGTGCAATCAGTTTTGCTACTCCTCCTAGTTACTCAGCCACGAGGGGACATAAGAGAGGTACTCTTCGTACTCCGTGCCTAGGAAAAAGTTGGCAGCATAACTCCCTTCATAGACCAATACCTCATTGAGAGCACTACAGAAATAGAAAATATCATCACCAATATAGGTGACACTTTTTGGTATAGTGATACTCTCCATAGAGCTACACCAAGCAAAAGCCTCATCCCCAATTGAGGTGAGGTTTTTGGGAAGGATGATACTCTCCAGTAAGCTGCACCCATCAAATGCATTATCTCCAATTGAGGTAACGCTATCGGGGATAGTAATGCTCTCTAAGTAGCTACAGTAACCAAAGGTAAAGTCACCTATATGTTTAACGCTATTAGGAATAACAATATTTTTGAAAGATTTGCACCCAAGAAAAGCCCATTCACCTATCTGAGTGACACTCTTGGGGATAATAATATCTTCCAATGAAGTGCAATAATAAAAGGCACCGTCCCCAATTGTAGTGACGCTATCTGGGATAAAGATTCTCTCTAGAGAGTCACAATCATCGAAGGCGGAGTTGCCAATCGTGACTATACCATCGGGGATTGTATAGGTTGCATTACTCTTGCCCATGGGGAACACCAGCAGAGCTTTCTCCTCTTTGTCAAATAGGACCCCTTGGATTGAGGCATACTTGGGGTTATCACTAGAGACTATTATCTCTTCGAGAAAGATACTCCCCATAAAAACATCTTCACCAATGTAAGTTACACTCTCTGGAATATAAACACTTTCCAAAGAGTAGCATTCAGAGAAAGCTATCTCGCCAATCGATGTGACACTATTAGGGATGGCGATACTCTCTAAAGAGGAACACTCAAAAAATGCCCCCTCTCCAATTGAGGTGACACTATTGGGAATATAAACACTCTCTAAAGAAGAACACAAAGCGAAAGCTGCCATTTCAATCGAAGTTACACCCCAAGGTATTGAGTAGGCTGCTTGATCCTTCCCCATGGGGAATATTAGGAGACTGTTTTCTCTTTTATCAAACAACACCCCGTCAATAGAACTATAGCGAGGGTTGCCAGATGCCACTTTAATCTCTTCTAGAGAGTCGCATCCATAAAACGCCCCCGCTTCAATTTGGGTAACACTCGTGGGGATGGTGATACTCTCCATAGAGCTACACTCATAAAAAGCTGCCATCTCAATCGTCGTTACACTATCGGGGATAACGATATTCTCGATGAAGTAGCAATCATAAAAAGCCCACTCCCCGATTACGGTAATATCGTTGGGTATAACTACATCGTAATCGTACCCAATATATTCAACTAAGACTTTGTTGCCTTGACTATCGATGTCGCTAATGAAATCACTGGCCATTAGTAGACTCATTGGCATTAAGACGAGCAATATTATAAATACGATTCGCTTTGACATCTCTCCCCCCATTTGTTAGTAAGAGTATGGTTTACAGCTGGAGCAAAAGCAAGAGAGAGAGAGATCTACCTAAAGCCAAGAAGGGCCATACAACAGATATTTCTCATACTCAGTTCCCAAGAAATATTTGAAGGCATAACTATTATCACTTCCTACCTTTATCTCTTTAAGAGAGCTGCATCCATAAAAAGTATAATCTCCAATCGAAGTGACGCTATCAGGAAGGATGATACTTTCTAAAGATATACACCAGATAAAAGCCTCATCTCCAATCGAAGTAACGCTATCAGGAAAGGTGATACTTTCTAAAGAACTACACCCACTAAAAGCACTATTCCCAATCGAAGTGACGCTAGCAGGGAGGGTAATACTTTCTAAAGAATCACAATAATAAAACGCATAATCTCCAATTGAAGTTAGACTAGCAGGGAGGGTAATACTTTCCAAAGAATCACAATAATAAAAAGCCCAATCTCCAATCGAAGTGACGCTATCAGGAAGGGTAATACTTTCTAAAAAGCCACTATAAGCAAAAGCTCCAGATTCAATAGAAACTATACCTTCTGGTATTGAGTATGTTTTAAATCCATTTTCTGCAGGAAAAGCTAGAATACTTTTTAACGATTTGTCAAATAGTACCCCCTGCATTGAAACATATCTGGGATTATCTTGTGAAACAATTATCGTTTCTAAAGAAGAACACCCTATAAAAGCACCCTCTCCAATCGAAATGAGATTAGCAGGAAGTGTAATACTTGATAAAAACCGACAATAAGAAAAAGCCTCATCTCCTATCGAAGTAAGGCCATCAGGAAGGGTGATACTCTCTAAAGACCTACATTCGTAAAACACCCTATCGCCAATCGAAGTGAGACTATCAGGAAGGGCAATACTTTTTAAAGAACTACAATAAGAATAAGCACTATCTCCAATCGAAGTGACACAATCCGGAAGGGCAATACTCTTTAATGAATCACAATAATAAAACGCATAATCTCCAATCGAAGTGACGCTAGCAGGAAGGGTGATACTTGCTAAAGAGCTACATTCGTAAAAAGCCTTATCTCCAATCGAAATGAGATTAACAGGAAGGGTGATACTCTCTAAAGAGCTACATTTGTAAAAAGCCTCATCTCCTATCGAAGTGAGACTATCAGGAAGGATGATACTCTCTAAAGACCTACATTCGTAAAACATCCCATCGCCAATCGAAGTAACGCTATCAGGAAGGATGATACTTTCTAAAGACTCACAATAAGCAAATGCCCCATCGCCAACCGAAATGAGATTAGCAGGAAGGGTGATTCTTTCTAAAGAATGACAAAAAGAAAAAGTAAAATTTCCTATCGAAGTGAGACTATCAGGAAGGGCAATACTTTTTAAAGAACTACAATAAGAATAAGCACTATCTCCAATCGAAGTGACACTAGCAGGAATGGTAAGACTTTCTAAAGAGCTACATTCATAAAACGCCCCAACCCCAATCTTAATGACGCTATCAGGGATGACAATACTTTCTAAAGAGTGATTATAAGCAAAAGCTCCAAACCCAATTACGGTAATATCGTTGGGTATAACTACATCGTAATCGTACCCAATATATTCAACTAATACCTTATTGCCTGCACCGTCTATCTCGGTAACAAAGTCTTGTGCTATTAGTAAGTTCAACGGTATTAAGACGAGCAATATTATAAATATAATCCGCTTAGACATACCCCACCCCTTTATTAACAAGAGTATGGTTTACTCTTTAGGCTTCCATCTTAAGATGGGATTCTTGGCTGCCCTAGCCTCATCAATCCTCTTTATGGGGCGGGTGAGGGGGGCCTCTTTGAGTCTATCACCATCAGTTTTGGCCAACTCTCCTAACTCAATTAAGGCCTCAATAAGCCCATCTAAAGTCTCTTTACTCTCACTCTCGGTGGGCTCAAACATTAGAGCCTCACTGACAATAAGGGGGAAGTAGACTGTCGGGGGGTGGTACCCATAATCTTGGAGGGCTTTGGCAAAGTCGAGAGCACTCACTCCGTAGAGCTCTTTAAAGTCGTGAACTGAGATCACAAACTCGTGCATACACCGCTCTTGGTAGGGGACATTGAAGTGCCCTCTTAGACGACTCAACATATAGTTGGCGTTGAGGAGGGCGTGGATGGAGGCCTCTTTAAGCCCCTCTCTCCCCATAGTGAGGATATAAGCATAGGCTTTGAGGTAGACTAAGAAGTTACCCCAGAAACCACTCACCTTCCCAATTGAGAGCTCTCTATCCCAATCCCAGCAATATCCCTCTTCAGTTAAAACAACATCGGGGGTGGGTAAGTATGGTCTTAAAGCCTCTTTGACTAAGACAGGACCTGAACCAGGTCCTCCCCCACCATGGGGGGTGGCAAAGGTTTTATGGAGATTGAGATGGACCACATCGAACCCCATATCACCAGGGCGAGAGATTCCTAAAACTGCGTTTAAGTTGGCCCCATCATAGTAGAGGAGAGCACCGCATCCGTGAACTAAGGTGGCAATCTCGGCTATATCTTCTTCAAAGAGACCCAGTGTGTTGGGGTTGGTCAACATAATTGCAGCAATATCGTCATCAAGTAACTCTTTAAGGGCCTCAATGTCGACTAGTCCCTTCGCATTGGTAGCCACCTCAACTATAGAGTAGCCAACCATGGAGGCGCTAGCGGGGTTGGTACCGTGAGCACTGATGGGGACAATTACTTTGTTGCGATGATCTTCCCCACGACTGGTATGGTAGGCACGAATAATCTTTAGCCCCACATACTCCCCATGGGCCCCGGCCAAGGGCTGGAGGGTCCCCCAAGCCATGCCGGTAATGGCTGAAAGAGACTCGGTTGTCTTGTAGATTACCTCTAAAGCGCCTTGGACACTCTTCTCATCTTGAAGGGGGTGGATATTGGCAAACCCCTCCAAAGCTGCCACATAGTTGTGGAGCTTGGGGTTGTACTTCATCGTACAGCTCCCTAAGGGGTAGGCCCCCAAGTCGACTCCAAAGGAGAGGCTCGCTAATGCAGAGTAGTGGCGCACCACATCTAACTCAGAGAGCTCAGGTAAGATGGGGGACGTTTGACGCTGAAGATGTTGAGGCAGTTTCTCACAACTGGGAACATCACTGGCGGGGAATTTATACCCTCGGCGCCCCTCTTGGGAGAGCTCAAACAGTAGTTTTCTCTTCATGCTACTACCCCTTTAACTGTCTCATAGTAGAGATTGAGCTCCTTAATGGTGCGCTTCTCGGTGACAGCGACAACCATGGTCGCTTTATCTTCCTCTCTGTGGGTTAGAGGGTAGAGACGTACTCCACCAAAGATCCCCGCTTTGGAAAGGGCTTTAAGCGCCTTCTCCAGCACCTCAGGGGAGGTGAAGGTGAGGGGAAACTCACACCAGAAGGGGGCGCTATTGTTAAGCTCAACACCCTCTATTGTTTGCAACTTGTTAGCTAGATAGTGGGCCTTGTCGTAGCTCTGATTAGCCACCTCAACCATTCCGGCCTCTCCCACTAGGGCAATATAGATGGCGGTGGTGAGGGCTGCTAGGGCCTGGTTAGAGCAGATATTGCTGGT
>DUOJ01000052.1 GCA_012838895.1 Spirochaetales bacterium | reverse complement strand
ATGGCTCTCCAACTCCTAAGGTGATAACCACTATCAACGCACCTGTAATTGCCCTTTTGAAGTATGGGACTAAAATTGTCCTTTTAACCAGTAAGAACGAAATATATGCCTCAACAGATAGTGGTACAACTTTTACCAAAGCTGATGACAATATCCCCAACTTCCCCACCACGCGAAGTCCTGCTTCAGCCCCCTACCCCACCTTTGTTTATAATGGTAAGCTCTACCTCCAAAATAGTAGTGGCTACCTCTTTAGTATTGATGAAGAAGGTGTGGTTAAAGATGCCGATATTGATCTCTCAGCTGTTAAGGGGTGGTCCTATATAGTTGATGTTGATGGTAATACTGTCTACGTAGGGACGAGCGAAAACGGGATCTATAAGATTGATATGACAACCAAGAAGGTTACTGCTCTTTAAGGTAGTGGAGAATCTCACGCACCTCAGGGTCGCTGTATTGTTGGTCTATCTCAGCATCGGTTAGCCCCACAAACTCGTGGTTCATGTAGTGGATCCACACCTCATCTTCAACAGAGTTGAGGACGTGTTTACGACAGTAGTAGTCGGGCTGGATTGGGAGGCGAGGCTCATCTTTGTAGAGGGCCACCTTGTAGTCGTAAACCGCCACTTTTATATCAGATCGGGGAATCCCTTTGGCTAAGATTACATTAACGAGAGCATTAATTGTTTTACCGGTATCAAAGATATCATCGACAATTAAGATCTTATCCCCATTACGTAAATACTCGGGAGAGTAGGTCCACCCATCGATTTGGACAGCGCTCTCAAGCTTCATATTCTCATAAGAGCGGGCGACTACAGCCGCGTAGAAGACGGGTCTCTTCTTAGCCTTTTGTCGCACTAGTTTGTAGTACTCACTAAAAACATTGCCCAAAAAAGCCCCTCCACGGAGGGAGACGTAGATAATATCGGGGACGAAACCGTCTTGGCTGTGCATTTTGTGGACTAATTTAAGGGCAGAATCACGTAAGCTCTCGGGGGTAATAAACTCTTTTTCCATACTCAACCCTAATATCTTATTGAGCCAGAGTCAATATCTCAATTCCATTTTCTGTCACTGCTACGGTGTGTTCCCAGTGGGCTGAGGGTTTTCCATCGTTTGTGACCACAGTCCATCCATCATCTAAGACTCTAACATTCTTTGTTCCGAGGTTAATCATCGGCTCAATGGCTAAGACCATCCCTACCCTGAGGCGCATGTTGGCCCCTAAAGGGTTGACATAGTTGGGGATCTGAGGGTCTTCGTGAACCGCCAGCCCTACCCCATGGCCACAGTAGTCTCTCACGACTCCAAAGCCGTGGGAGTTGGCTAGGTTGAAGATTGGCTTAGAGATGTCATGAATCCTAGCCCCTGGCTTATTAGCCCCCTCAATCCCCTCTAGGAGGCACTGGTGGGTAATACAGACCAACTTCTCCCACTCTTTGTGTGTCTTACCGACAATATAGGTGCGAGCAGCATCGCTGTAGTAGCCGTTGAGGTTAATCCCTAAATCGACACTCACTAAATCCCCTTCGTAAATTTTACGGGGACCGGGGATACCGTGAATTACCTCTTCATTGACCGAGATACAAGCTGAAGCGGGAAATCCCATATAGTTTAAAAAGGCCGGTTTCCCTCCATGTTTGGTGATGAAATCGTAGCAGTAGCGGTCAATCTCATGGGTCGTCATCCCAGCTTTAATAAAATCGGTTAGGAGGTCTAGAAGATTAGCCGTTAAACGACACGCTTCACCAATGTGCTTAATTTGTTCACTACTTTTTAAAGTTACCATCTCTCTCTTTTACCATAGAATCTAAAATCCCGTTGATAAACTTATAGTTGACCTCACGACTATACTCCTGGGAGAGTTGTACCGCTTCTGTGATAACAATATGGGGGTGAATCTCGGGGATATAAAGGAGGGAATAGACACTTATTCTCAAGATGTTGCGGTCAATAAGGTCAATTTTATCCAACGGTCGGTTGATGGAGAATTGCTCAATCAATCCATTAATCTCATTGAGGTTCTCAATTGTCCCCTGGATTAGATAGCGGGCAAAGGTGAGAGCCTCTTCATTTATCTCTTGCAATTCTTCTTCTGAAATACCGGGGAAGTCTTTGGGAAACTCCCCCTCAATTAGTTGCTCATTAAAGTCGAGGGCATAGAGAGTTGTCAGGGCAAGCTCTCGCCCCAAGTGTCTCTCTTTCAACTCTATAACCCCTCTTTATATAAAATCTCAATCTTGGCTGAATTACGCAGTTGTTCAACCAGGCGGTCGATAGCTGTCAGGTAGGCATTCTGTTGATTGCGTGATTCAAGGGTTTGTCGAATATATTGGCGGACGGTCATTGTCGACTCAGGATTGATAAAATCATCAATACCTAGCAACTTGGGTTCGGTATGAATGGTTAATTTTACAATATGGTAGCCACTGGTTGATTCCAACACTCCCGAAGGTTTGCCCAAAGCTAGGGTGAAAACCTCATCAAAGAAACTAGCCCCTAAAGCACTTCTCATTTGGGCATCGTCGTAAGCTAACCACCCGATATCACCACCACGGTTTTTGCTATCGTTATCTTTTGAGTAGCGAGGCACCAACTCTTCAAAGGTGTAGGTGTTGTAACGGAGCCACCTAGCGAGTTTCTCCATCTCCTGTTTAGTCTCAGCTTTACTCATCCCTTCCGACTCAAAGGGCATAAAGATGTGGCTGAGACGCACTAGTTCAGGGTTCATGAAACTAGAGCGGTTTTTCCTAAAGAACTCGTTTATCTCACTATCGGTAGGAGCGGCATAATTCTCGATAACACTCCCCATTTTTCCCCTTACGTAGAGGTCAACTAAGGCTGTCTCTTTTAGCTTCTCCCTAAATTCACTTAACCCATAGCCGTAGTTACTCCGCACCACACTCTCAAATTGCTCTTGGGTGATTTCACGGCCAACTTGGCTCTCAACGTAGGTTTTTTGTTGTTTGATTAGTTGGTCTACCTGGGTATCGGTAACAAAGTAACCATCACGCTCGGCCCCTTGGAGTACAACCTCATCGTTAATTAAAACTTCAAGCATCTCAGAGGGGGAGATCGATGCTGTAACGCCACTAGCTAATGCTTCAGCTTCATAAGCTGCCACCCGTTCTTTCAACTCATTAACGGTAATGATTTTGTTTCTAATCAAGTTAACCGTTGCGGCGGGTTGATTTAAAGTATTGGCAAAAAGCCCTGCCAGCGGTAAAAGAATCATAATTACGACAATAAGAAGGCTTTTTTTATTCATCGACTAACACTCCTAATTTTAAGTTATTAAAAGACGCTTACCAACCTCTTCAGCAAACGCACTCCCACTCATCACTTCGGAATAGGTTAAATAAAACCCTTCCTTTTCCATTATTTTCATAAGAGCTAAAAGGGTCTTCCCTTTGCGAAGCCCGCGCTTTGTGATGAATGCGAAACTACGCTTACCACTAATAGTACCACATTGTTTAAGAAATTGAGCAATTTGAGGATCTATTTTTCCACCAAAAAAGTTGGCAGCACTAGTGCCAACGGCAATGTAATCGTAAAATGATATATTTTTGCCTAAATTGGTAGCGATGTTGAAAAGGTCTACAAAGTGTCCTTGCTGTTGAATCCCTTTTGCAAGGGACTCAGCAACGACTTTGCAACTCGTTGAGCTGCTCACATCTTTGTAAAGGATACATACTCTCATCTTACCACTCTATCGACAATACGAGTGTTTATAGATAACTATTCGGTTATCCACCACTCTTGCCCCTCTACTACTTGTTCAACTTTAACTGAATCGAGGAGCGATTCGGTTGAGGGGCCTTTATTTATAACTGCTAAAATAATAGCCAATACTAAAAAAGTTGCCCCTAATATAGCTGTTAATTTATTTAAGACGTTGGAACTTTGACTCCCAAATGCTGAATCACTACCACCGCCAAAGATACCGCCTAGGCCGGTCCCCCCTTCGTTTTGAATAGCTACGAAGAAGATTAGCAGGAGGCTAGCAATCACAAATAGAATCAATAGGATAATGGTTATAACACTCATCGATTAACTCCAGTTCAGTTGTTGTAGCACACAATGGGGGCAAATTGTTCGACTGTGAGTGATGCTCCCCCCACTAGTGCTCCATCGATATGTTCCATGGCCATAAGCTCTTTAACATTCGACGGTTTCACTGAACCACCATACTGTATTATTAACGATTCTGCAACACTTTTGCCAAATAGTGTGGCAACTTCTCCCCTAATAAGGGCGTGTGCTTGGTTGGCATCGTCGGGGGTGGCGGTTTTACCAGTTCCAATAGCCCAAACTGGTTCGTAGGCAACAATTATAGAGTCCATTTGTTGGGGGGTAACTCCCCTAAGTCCTTCAACAACTTGGTGCTTTAAAACAGCCTCTAATTGTCCCTTTTCACGCTCATCTAGCGTCTCACCAACACAGAGAATAACCTCTAACCCCTCCTCAAGGGCTAACTTAACTTTGGCGTTGATAAACTCATCGCTCTCTTGGTAGAGGGTCCTCCTCTCAGAGTGGCCTAAGATGACAAGTTTTACCCCTACCTCTTTGAGCATCTCAGCTGAGACCTCGCCGGTGAAAGCCCCCTTTAGATGGTCACTCATGTTTTGGGCTGCAACTTCAATATTTGTCCCTTTAGTGGCTGCAACTACCCCACTAAGGGTGACAAAAGGGGGGGCAACCACTACTCTAGCCGAGGCATCTTTAACAGCCTCAGCCAGCTCTTTTACGAACTTGGCACCCTCTTGTGGTCCCATGTTCATCTTCCAGTTACCGGCTATACAAACTTTTCTCATCTCAAATCTCCAATGCCTTAATGCCAGGCAACTGTTTACCCTCTAAAAACTCCAAAGAGGCACCGCCTCCGGTTGAAACGTGGTCAATTTTATCAACTAAACCAAACTTGTTAATGGCTGCGACCGAGTCACCCCCACCGACCACGGTGGTAGCACTACTTTCAGCGGCAGCTTGGGCAACCGCTTCGGTCCCCTTAGCAAAGGCATCAAATTCAAAGACACCCATGGGGCCATTCCAGACAACTGAGGCAGCCTTTTTAACGGCATCGACAATGAGGGCAACTGTTTTAGGTCCAATATCCATCCCAATGAGCTCATCAGGGATATCGACACTATCAATCAAAAGTGCTTCAGCCTCATCCGAGAACTTCTTAGCACAGAGGTGGTCGACGGGGAGGATCACTTTGACCCCCATCTCATCGGCTTTGGCTAAGAACGATTTAGCTACATCGAAGTAATCCTCTTCTAAAAGAGATTTCCCAATTGGGTGTCCTTTAACTTTCAAGAAGGTGTAGGCCATACCACCACCAATGACGATAGTATCACAAGTCTTAACGAGAGATTCGAGGACACCAATCTTTGAGGAGACTTTAGAACCCCCAATAATAGCGACAAAAGGTTTGGCAGGGTTCTCTAAGAGGGGTGCAAAGAACTCGACCTCTTTTTCAATTAAGAAACCGGCAACAGCCGGGAGGTAGTGCGAGACCCCTTCAGTAGAGGCGTGGGCACGGTGAGCTGTCCCAAAGGCGTCGTTGACGTAGATATCACCGTAGCTGGCGAGAGTTTTGGAGAACTCTGGGTCGTTCCCCTCCTCCTCTTTGTAGAAGCGGACGTTCTCTAATAGGAGAACCTCCCCCGCTTTAAGGGCCTTAACTTCTCTCTCAACCTCTTCACCAATTACATCGCTGGCCAACTTAACGGGGCGGCCAAGGATCTCTTCAAACCGTTTAGCAATGGGAGCCATGCTAAAAGCGGGGTTCTTTTGACCCTTGGGGCGACCAAAGTGGCTCATCACCACCAGGCTAGTCCCCTTTTGGTTTAGGATATAATTTAGGGTGGGCAGGGTACTTCTAATTCTTGTATCGTCAGTGACAACTCCATCTTGGAGAGGGACGTTAAAATCGAGGCGGATTAGGACCCTTTTGTTGGTTAAATCGACATCTTTGACAGTTCGTAATTTCATTTCGACTCCTCAATTACATCTGATGCGCACCCACTAGGCGCGCATCAGGATTAGTTTAGATCAATAGATTTTTAGCGCATCAATTTCTTGGCTAGGTCAACAACACGTGCTGAATAGCCCATCTCGTTGTCGTACCAGCTCATAACTTTGAAAAACTTGGGACCCATCTTAATGGTCAAGTCGGCGTCGTAAATCGAGGAGTGGTGGTTCCCGATTACATCGGCTGAGACGATGGGGTCGGTGTTGTATTGAAGGATTCCCTTCATAGGACCATCAGCTGCAGCTTTAAAAGCGGCGTTGAGCTCCTCAACGGTGGCATCTTTCTCTAATTTTACAGTTAAGTCTACAATTGACCCGGTAGGCACAGGAACGCGCATCGCTCCACCATTCAGTTTCCCTTCAAGGGCAGGAATGACTTGGCTAACAGCACGGGCAGCACCAGTGGTGGTGGGGATAATTGAGAGGGCCGCAGAACGGGCTCTTCTCAAGTCCTTATGGGGTTGATCAAGGATAACTTGGTCGTTGGTGTAAGCGTGAACGGTTGTCATCAAACCCGACTCAATACCGAAGTTGTCGTTGAGAACTTTGGCGATAGGGGCTAGACAGTTGGTGGTACAAGAGGCGTTTGAGAAGGCCTCAAGTTTTAAGTTGAGTTCACTGTCGTTGACACCTAAGACCACGGTTTGGTCAATTTTATCTTTGGCAGGGACTGTCAAGATAACTTTCTTGGCTCCAGCCTTGATGTGGTCTTTGTACCCACCCTTGGGGCTCTCTGCTAAGGTGAAAACGCCGGTCGACTCAATTGCGATATCGACACCAAGCTCTTTCCAGGGGAGCTCTGCAGGGTTGCGGACTGCAAAAATCTTAATCTCTTTACCATCGACTACGATAGCATCATCTTTAACAGTGACACTCTTATTGTATACGCCATAAGTTGAGTCGTATTTGAGTAGGTGTGCCAATGTTTTGGGATCTGTCAGGTCGTTGATACCAACAATATCTATCGACTTATCCTCAAAAGCAATCTTAAAAACGTTTCTTCCGATCCGTCCAAATCCATTAATAGCAATTTTCATTAAAATTCCTCCATAAACTATGTTCAACGATAATATACTGAAAAAAGGGGGTTTGCGTCAACGAACCGGTGTGATAAATATAAATATTTATCGATTAGCTCCCCTTTTTGACAACCTTGACACGGTTAATTTTATGCCCCTCAATTTCTTGGACAATAAACTCATACCCATCGTAACTAATCTTCTCTTGATTAGCCGGAATCCTCCCAAATTGTTCAAAGACAAAGCCACCTAAAGTTTCGGCATCTTCTTCGGGTAAGTCGAGAGCTAGTCGCTCATTAATCTCATCAATAGGGGTGCGTGCATCACAAATGTAGATCCCCTCCCCCACTTCGATGATCTCCTCATCTTCGTCATCAAATTCGTCTTGAATCTCGCCAACTATAACCTCGAGGATATCCTCCATACTTACAATACCAGAGACCCCACCATACTCATCAATGGCAATGGCGATGTGGACTTTGCGCTTTTTAAATTCCCGTAGCAACTTGTCGAGACGGATAGTGTCGGGGACAAAGTAGGGCTTTCTCATAATTTTACGCACATCGAAAACCTCACTTGCAAGGCGAATTATATCCTTGACATAGAGAATCCCCACCACGTTGTCAATTGTTTCACTGTAGACCGGGTAGCGAGAGTATCCCTCCTCCCCAATGATTGTTCTCAGCTCCTCAAGTGTCGCTGTATCTTCAACAAACTGGACATCGATGCGGGGGACCATCACCTCTTTGACTGCCGTCTCAGAGAGTTCATCAATCCCCTCAATCATATCGTTACGCTCTTGAACTACTTCAGTATCAGTAGGGATAGGGTTCTCCCTTACCCCCATAATCAACCTCTTTACCCTTTTCAGAAAACTCACCGCCTACTCCTTCAAAATAGACTTAACAATCTCTTCTTGCCGTTTTATCATCGGCTCATCATCTTCATTTGTTGCGTGGTCCCAGTCGAGTAGATGTAAAATACCATGAACAAGCAATCTTGTTAACTCTTCATCTTCTGATACCTTAAAAAATTGGCAATTTTCCCGCATCGATTCGAGTGAGATAACTAGGTCGCCTAGTGAATCATCCTCATCCGAGGGAAAACTTTCCCCCGATGAAAATGAGAGGATGTCAGTCGCCTCATCGAGTCCTCGGTAAGCTATGTTGAGCTCTCTGATATGCTCTTTAGTGACAAAAGCGCACGTTAGAGAGGCCTCAGGGTGGCCAAGGATGGTGACTATTTTATCGACTCTTTCACTTAAGAGCTCTTCATCGATACTCTCTTCTTCACTATAAAAATCTACCCTAGCCATCTAAACCTCCTCCTCTTCTTGAGGGTACTCAATACGAGCGTGGTAGCGCCCCGATAAAGTTTGCATAAAGGTTTTGGCAAGGGTATCAAGATCGGTTAGTGAAAGGCGGGAGCCAATCAACTGTTTCCTCTCAATCTTCTGGTTGATAATTTGGTTGATTAATTTCTCATATTTTTGGGCTGAGGGTTTAACAATTGCTCGAGAAGCGGCCTCAATACCATCAGCTAGCATCACTATAGCAGCCTCGGGTGTTTGGGGAATTTGAGAGTTATAGGTGTAATCTTCCCTCTTAACCTGCTCGGAGTTGTTGTTCTGAGAGGCATCCATCGCCTTTTTAAAGAAGAATGCAATGACATCGTTGCCGTGGTGTTGGCTGATGATATCGAGCACCTCTTGGGGGAGATAGGCTTCCCTCCCCTTCTCAAACCCAATCTTAACGTGACTCTTAATTACCGAGACCGAAAGAGAGGCTTTCAAATCGTCGTGTTTGTTGTGGTCACTCTGGTTTTCAATAAAGTAATCGGGGTTTTCTAATTTACCGATATCGTGGTAGAGCCCCCCTACTCGAGCTAATAGGGGATCAGCATCGATCGCTTTAGCTCCGTTGTAGGCCAATTCAGCCACCCCTAACGAGTGGTTGTAGGTTCCAACAGCTGTTTGCGAAAGGCGGACTAAGAGGGGGGAGTCACTATAGGCCAACTCTCGTAACCGGAAAGTTGTCGGTAGATTAGCCAGATACTCCAGTACGGGGAGGATTAGGGAGACTAAGATGAAGGTGAGAGAGATATTCATCGTCATCACCATTATTGAGGAGAGATAGTGTTTAAATGAAATTCCATTGATTAGGTTGCTCAAAAACACAATACAGGCGGCAGCCACCACGCAGAAGAACCATTGAAAGACGATATCGAGGCGACGGTAGACGAAGCGGATGAAGTAGATACCACAAAATGAGACAGCCATAACGAAGAAGAAGGTTGAGGGGGTGGCAAAAGGGAGAAGTAGCGCATACGACCCTAAAAGAGCACCACTCACCAACCCCGCTAAGCGATTGTTAGTTGCCAAGGCGACTAAGATTGGGAGGGTAAAGTAGGGTAAAAATGGTTCAAGGTTAGCAAAGCCTTGCCTGGCCACCAAATTGAAGACCAGGTAGGTTAAAATCTGAGAGACCAAGGTCCCCCCCATAATAATAAAGAGGTATTGCATCTGTCGCTTGGTGTGTTTAAAGAGGATATGGAGGGCGTAGATTACGGTGAGGGTGACAGCCACCACAAAGATGAACCGCCCCACAATTTGAAGGGGAGAATATTGCACCTCAGCAATCCGCATTGCCTGGAGAGCCCTAAAATCGTCTTCAGTTATAATAAAATCTTTCTTAACGATAAGCTGCCCCTGTTCAATCCGCTTAATCACCGGCTCAACGGCCAAGGCTGCATGTTCTCGCTCATATTCTGTCTCAGCTTCGCTGTAGTAGATGTTGGGGCGCATATGGAGGGCAAGGGCCGCACTGACTGCCTTAAACTCCTCAGAGGAGAGGTAGGGGGCAATTTCTCCATTAATAACCTTTAAGCTCTCTTCGAGCGAGAGCACCTCTTCAATATGGAAGATTAGTCGCTTCCCAGCTGAGCTATCAAGTAGTTGGAGGCGCATTTTGTTTTGATTAGCTAGGGCAAAGAGGTCACTTTTGTTGTAAACACCTTGTTGAAGTGTTGTCTCGAGAGCCTCCCGCACTACCCCTTCAACTTGGGGGTAATCGGCAAAGAGGGGGGCAAGGTCTTCCATAATCGCATTTGAATCTTTAAGGGAGTGGCGGAAGATGGGCAAAATTGCTAAGGCGGCACTCTCCCGTTTTTGATTCGACTCAACCTCATTTAAGAAGAAGAAGGTTTCACTCGCTCGAACGTCGTTCTCGGCAATTGTCCCCACCTCATAACGGCTCTTAAGGGATTCGGTGAGCAATACTGTCTCATTGGCCAAAATAATAGGGACAGCTACAGCCGATACGACAACCAAGATAATGAGAAAAATGAGTAGAAATTTTGCCAGTAATTGGTTATCACTTTTACCGTACATCTTTTTCATAAGCGTTAATTATCCTTTGAACCATGCGTGAACGGACAACATCGACCGAAGAGAACTCAACAAACCCAATCTCCTCAATCTCCCTTAAAATTTGGGTGGCATGGATGAGACCGCTAAGGTGAGGTTTGGGGAGATCTATTTGGGTTATATCGCCTGTTATAAAGGCACACGAGTTTTCACTTAGGCGTGTTAAGAACATCTTCATCTGTTCACGGGTGGTGTTTTGAGCCTCATCGAGGATGATGGCAGCATTGGAGAGGCTCCTCCCCCGCATATAGGCAAGTGGGGCAATCTCGACCCCCCCAGTACTCTCTAAGCGCCTTATAATAGCTGGAGGGAGGAGGTATTCCATTGCGTCGTAGAGGGGCCTAAGGTAGGGGTTAATCTTTTGGGTTAAATCACCCGGAAGGAAGCCCAAGTTCTCCCCAGCCTCTATGACGGGACGGGTGAGCACTATCTTCTGTTTAGCCCCTTTTAAGACCTCAGATAGGGCGTAGGCAACCGCTAAGAAGGTTTTTCCGGTCCCGGCTGGACCAACACTGAAGACAACTTGACGTTTATTCATCAATTCAATGAAGGTGCGTTGATTGGGGCTCTTAGGGTAGACAGTGCGCCCCCCCACTTGAATAGTTGTCTGGGGCCCCTCTTTTATAGGTTGCCCATTGAGGAGAGCTTGGTACTCCATAAATATCTCGGGCTCTGTGATATCGTCCCTATCTTCAGCAATCTCTTTTAAACGGATGAGAAGAGCTTTAAAAAGTTCTCCGTTAGCATCGGTGCTTCCCCGATAGGTGACACTATTGCCATGGGCAAAAACCTCTCCGTTGAGTAATAGTTCTAGATAGGGGATATTCCTATCGTTAATTCCACAAACACGCTGCATCAGCGACGACTGCTCAAATACGATGGTGCTCCTCATTTCTCTCCTATAAGAGGTTAGTTTGCTAGGATAAACTCGCGGTCAACCTCTATCTCTGGAATAGCTTTCCAGTTCAAATAAATTGAAAAAACTGGGTGCCAACGCCATTCCATGTCCGATAATACTATGCTTCCCTCATATTTACAATGGAGATCCCAATCGGCCATGTGGTGGATAAGATTGAACTCAATTGCCTCCATTGTAAACTGGGTATTGCGTCTCCCATCCCCCGCGAAATCGAAAGAGCGCAGGAGGTCTTCCCACAAATCTTTGAAGTTTTCGTAGCGGTGAAAGCCTTTGTTTATAGTTTTAAAAGCCAAGTCGATGGTGAGGAATTGGGCAATTGAAAAGTTGAATTTAAGTTTAAAAGCAAAGGCTGAGTTGGCTTGGTCCCACAGGGAGTACCGCAGTGTCGTCTCCATTTCAAACCCCAAAGAGATCCTATTCTTCCACCACAACTTTTTAAATTTATCGACCTTAATCGATGCATCGAGAAGGTCTATATCGTAACCGCTGCCTTGTAAGGAGATCGAAGCCCAAGGGAGAGCTGCTCCCACTTGAAATTCATCAAAACTGAGCGACTCAAAGGAGAAAACTGATTTCTCAGAGAGAGTTAAATAGCCCTTGAAGAGGGGGGCGCTTATCGAGGTGGAGAGTTCAAGGGGGTGCCACCACTCTTCACTCTCTTCTATTTCGTCAGTTGCGTAGTTGAAGGTGGCATTGGCAATCAAATATTTGGGCTCGTTGAAAACAAAGGCTAAGGTCGCTTTATCGCTTTGGAACTTCCCAGCCGAGTCCTCCTTGATTAAATAAGAACCGGAGACGGCAAAACGGCCCAAGGCATAGGCCAATTTGGGGTTAAAGCTGTAAGGGAGGGGGCTTAAAGTGGCTGTCAATGAAGGGGTTATAACTCCCTGCCCCACCGCTATGGGCCAACTCCACGATAATTCGTGGCGACTCACGACGGTGCTACTCCACGCTAACTCCCACGGCTCCTCTACCCCATCGGTCACTAAGCGGTTGTAGAGACGGAGGGTAAGGCCGTAGGAGAGCCCTATGGGGAGAAGCTTAACATCGGTTGTTGAGGTGATTGAGATCTGTTCACTCTCCCTCTTGTCGGTTTTGGTAACGGTTATGAGGGGATCAAACTTTTGGGTCAATTCACCGATAGATGGGGCCAAGGCCCCTTTAAGGGTAACATTGGCGGAAGTGCGGGCATAGTGGGAGGTGGTATCAATATCCTCCCCCTTATAGGTTAAGGCACGGTTGTAGGTTTGTTTAAAGGAGTAATCTAGATTCAAAGAGGAGTTATCAATCTTAGACCGGCGCACCCCACTGACACTAGAGGTGACACTGTAGGGGTCTTCAATCCCCCAATCTCGCAGCTTAATTGCTGGATCGAGTACAATTTCAACCTTCTCTTTAGGGGCGGAGGTGGTCACTTTTCTCCCCTTTAGTGAGAGGAGGGTTCCTGAAAGAGAGGCGCTAAAATTGGGCAACTCCACCTCCTCAACGTGGTAGCCCCCTTCCATAGCAGCTGGATTGACACGCCAGGAGATTGTTGAGGAGAGGCGCTCAATCTTTAAGCTCTTTATATAAGGGTTTAAGAGAGTGACAGGGATATTGGCACTCCCATCTAGTTTCCATGTGAAAGTGGTTAAGTCTGAATTGTAGATGGTAGGGAAGGTGCTCTCCCCCCATAAGGCCCCTAGTGAGAAAGTAGTGAGGCGATTTCCATAATCTCTCATAAAACGGGGGTCACTATAGTAAGGGAGTTTTAGGGTGAGGTTGACGGCTTTAGTTTTAACTTCCCAATCACCAATATAGGCGTAGCGGAATGGGGGGATATAATAGCTGGTAGAGAACTCGTCACGGATGTCGCCCACAAAGGCGATAGCCCCAAAATTAGTGAAACGAAAGACCTTATTAGTGGTGTTAATTACACTATCGAGGCCCACCATAACCCCCCTATTTTGGTAACCATCAAAGAGGAGGGAGAGGTAAGAGTCGCTACTTCGAGCCCACTTCTCTAGAGATGATAACTCCTTCCCTGCGGTACCACTATAGACTAACCCTTCGCGCCCTTGGTCTTGCTTCTCTCCGGAAGCGAGTAGGAGTGTGAAGCTCGACTCCTCTCCACTCTCAATCTTAGGAGTCTTACCAAAGAGTTCAGTCGTGGTCGCAAAGAAGAACCCCCTATCGGAGTCGTACCCCAAAGCTGGATTGAAGATAAAGGTTCTCCCCGGGTAGTAGAAGGCGGGGGTCCATAAAACAGGGACCCTTCCCAACTTAAAGGTGGCATTAGTTACAAAAAAATCGCCCCCGTCAATCAGAAAGAGGCGTTTAGCCGCGATACTAAAATAGGCTTGCTCTTTATTGGTTGTAATGACCCCTTTCTCAAAGGAGATTGTGCGAGGCGAGGGAGAGAGGTAGATCTCTTCTCCAGTGGTGAAGAAGGTAATTGGCTCGCCATCTTTGTTGTCACGCACCATTTCAAGGCTCCCTTTAGTGAGCCTTAAACTCCCCTCCCCCCACTGTACCGTTAAGATCTCACTCGAGAGACTATCTTCAACCTCATCGTCTCCTTTTAAATAGCTAACATCACTCAAGGCTATTAGATACTCTTCAGTGAGGTTGACAACAATGGCGTTAGCCCCAATTTCAGTGGCAGTCTCCTCCCCTTTTTTAGTCAACCCTATTTGGGCACCCCCCTCAAGGAAGATAAACTGGTTCGACTCGCCCCCCACATGGAGGCGTTGCCCATTTAAGATCTCAACTTGGTAGTCGTGGCTACTCTCTTTAAACTCTTCTATTGGAGAGATGTTGTAGTAAGTGTAGAGGCGTTGGCGAAGCTGTTCAGTATCCCCCTCCCTCGAGAGAGAGAGGTGGGTAAGACGCCCAACCAGCTCATTATGGTTAGCAGTGGCAATCTCACTACTCAAAAGGAGGAGATTGACCCCCTCGGTGGGGGTAGCGCTAAGAGTGCAAAGGGCAATTGTTAAGATAATTAAGATAAATCTATTTTTTACCATAAAGGGCCTTAGCAATATAATAACCGGTATAGGACTCTTTACAACCAGAAACTTCCTCAGGCGTACCTGTAGCCACCACTTCTCCCCCTCCGTCCCCCCCTTCGGGCCCTAAATCTATGATATGGTCGGCGCTGTTAATAATATCTAAATTATGCTCAATTAAGATGACACTGTTACCTTGGTCAACTAATCGGTTGAGCACCTCCATCAACTTCTTCACATCGGCAAAGTGGAGTCCGGTGGTGGGCTCATCAAGGACATAGAGGGTTTTTCCAGTACTCCGCTTGGAGAGTTCTAAGCTCAACTTAACCCGTTGAGCCTCGCCCCCACTCAAGGTGAGGGCCGATTGTCCCAGCTTTATATACCCCAGTCCAACTGAGTTGAGGGTCTCTAATTTTCTTTGAATGGCTGGAATAGGGCCAAAAAATTCACTAGCCTCATCAATTGTCATATTTAAGACTTCTGAGATATTCTTCCCCTTGTATCTAACTGAGAGGGTTTCGGTGTTGAACCGCTTCCCCTTACACACATCACAGGTGACATAGACATCGGGGAGGAAGTGCATCTCAATCTTTAGCTTCCCGTCCCCTTGGCAGTTTTCACAGCGTCCTCCAGCGACATTGAAAGAGAACCGCCCCGGTTTATAACCCCGGGCTTTCGATTCGGGTAGGGAGGCAAAGAGTTGCCTAATGGGGGTAAAGGCCCCCACATAGGTGGCTGGGTTGGACCTAGGGGTACGCCCAATGGGGCTCTGGTCGATATTAATCACCTTGTCGATAAACTCCCCCCCAGAGAGTTCTCTGTAGCCATCAAACTTCTCCCGCTTCTTCTCTAAGATCCTTTTTAAGGCGGGAATTAAGACCTCGTTAAGGAGGGTCGATTTTCCCGAGCCTGAGACCCCTGTTATAACGACCATTTTACCTAAGGGGATCTCTACATCGATATCTTTGAGGTTGTTCTTATTTACTCCATAGAGTTTAAGTGAGTTGCCATTACCCGCTCTTCTTTGGGTAGGAGTCTCCATAAAGAGGGTCCCTTTAAGGTACTGTCCAGTTAGACTTTTAGGGTTATCTTCAATCTCTTGGGGGGTCCCTTGAGCTGTCACATACCCCCCATGGTTGCCAGCCCCCGGACCTAAGTCGACCACATAGTCGGCTTCTCTAATAGTGGTCTCATCGTGCTCGACTACGATAAGGGTATTTCCTAAATCTCTAAGGGCTTTGAGGGTCTCAATCAGACGGTTATTGTCCCTCTGGTGGAGCCCGATAGAGGGTTCATCTAAGACGTAGATCACTCCACTCAGGGCTGAACCAATCTGGGTAGCCAACCTAATACGCTGCGCCTCGCCACCACTTAAGGTCCCTGCCGGGCGGTCGAGGGTGAGGTATTCTAGCCCCACATTGACCAAGAAGGTGAGGCGGCCTTGAATCTCTTTGAGGACCTGTTTAGCTATCTCTCTCTTAGTTGCATCGAGTTGGAGATTATCAAAGAACTCTTTTGATTTCTTTATAGAGAGCTTAGTTGTCTCAACTATATTTTTACCACCAATGGTGACGGCTAGCGCCTCTTCTCTAAGGCGTGCTCCATTACACACCTCACAGGTGCGACTTGTCATAAACGACTCCATCCACTGCCTAATTTGAATCGAATTGGTCTCATAGTAGCGTCGTTTTAGGTCGTTAATAACTCCAGCAAAAGGTTTTTCTAGGGTGTAGCTTTTTTTCTTCTCCTCTTGTTGATAAACAATTGGAATCCTCTCTTTGGTTCCATAAAGGATAACGTCGATAACCTCTTCGCTCAATTCGCTAAAGGGGGTATCTAAGGTGAAGTTGTAGCGTTTGGCTAAAGCTTCTAGGGGAGCCCTTGACCAGACAGCATCGGGGTTTTGGGTCGCGATGGCCCCTTGGTTAAAGCTCCTTGAGTAGTCGGTTATTATTTTATCGGGGTCAAATTCGGTCTTAATCCCTAACCCGGTACACGAGGGGCATGCTCCAAAGGGGTTATTAAAGCTGAAGAGGCGCGGTTCAAGTTCCGGCAGTGAGATTCCACAATGGATACAACTGTTCTTCTCACTAAAGATTTCAAGGCGCTCTTTGCCCCCCTCTTCTAAAATTAGAATTGAGACTAGGCCACTACTCATCTCGGTCGCTATCTCAATTGAATCAGCGAGGCGGCTCCTTACCTCTCGGCTCAAGACAATGCGGTCGATTACCACCTCAATGGTGTGTTTTATCTGTTTGTCTAAAATAATCTCTTCGCTAAGCTCTCTTATCTCTCCATTAACCCTGACTCTAACAAAGCCCCCTCTCTTAGCATCTTCAAAGATCTTCTTGTGCTCCCCTTTGCGCCCTAAGACAACAGGAGAGAGGACCATAAGGCGACTCCCCTCTTCAAGGCGGTAGATGGCTTCCAAGATTTGGTCAATAGACTGCTCAGAGATAGCTCTACCACACTGAGGGCAATGGGGAGTCCCTATGCGGGCCCAAAGGAGGCGGTAGTAGTCGTAGATTTCGGTCACCGTCCCTACAATCGACCTAGGGTTTTTATGGGTGGTCTTCTGCTCAATGGCGATTGAGGGGGAGAGCCCCTCCATATAGTCGACATCGGGTTTCTCCATCCTCCCTAAAAATTGACGGGCATAGGCTGAAAGCGACTCAACATAGCGCCGTTGCCCTTCAGCAAAGATGGTATCAAACGCGAGGGAGGACTTGCCTGACCCACTCAGTCCACTGATTACAATAAGGGAGTTTTTCTCTAAATCGAGATCAATATTTTTTAAATTATTCTCACGAGCTCCACGAATCACTAATCTATCTCTCATTAACGAGCTCCTCTAGGCGTTTAAAGAGAACCTCTTCAGCTTTGTCAGCTGTAATCTCTTTTACTAAGACCCCCTTCTCATAAAAGAAGAGGCGATTATTAAGGCCAGTTATAGCTAAGTCGGCATGGAGAGCCTCACCAGGGCCATTAACCTGGCACCCCATAATAGCCACCGTAAGGTCTAAAGGAATTTGACTCAACCGCTGTTCAACTCTCTTCAAGAAGGCGTGAGAATCGAAAGAGGAGCGTCCACAGCGGGGACAAGAGACAACTCTGATGCCCCCCTTCTCTAGACCAACACTTCTTAAAATTTCACGCGCTCCCATAATCTCATATTCACTCTCATCGCTGATTGATATTCTCAAGGTGTCACCAATCCCTGCACTCAAGAGACGCCCTAAGACCCACGTAGAACGGGCCATAGCTGAGACAATCCCCCCAGCTTCAGTAACCCCCAAATGGAGGGGATAGTCACACCTTTTAGCGATATCTAAATAGGCTCTATAAGTGGTCTCAGGGTCGCTATCTTTTAAGCTAATTACACTATTGTAAAAGCCCCACCCTTCAAACCACTCTAAGTACTCAAGGGCAAGGTTGACCATTGCTTCAGCATGGTCACTATTTCTCATCTTAGGTGGCAGGGAGGCTCCATTTAAGCCAATACGGAGGGCAACCCCCTCCCCTAGAGCTTTTTTAACGACCTCTTCTACTTTCCACTTGGCCCCTATGTTGCCTGGATTGAGCCTAATTTTAGCAGCACCGGCCTCAATAGACTCCAGTGCTAAGCGGTAGTCAAAGTGGATATCCGCGACAACAGGCATTGGAGAAGAGGTACATATTTTCTTAAAAAGCTCTTTAGAAGAACTATCAGGATAACTAAACCTAATAAGGTCACACCCCATGGTGGCATATGAGTTTAATTTAGTCTCTATATCTGGATGGTCCAACGAATAGGCCCACATAGTTTGAACTGCTATAGGGTGGCCACTTCCTAATTGGAGGTGACCCACTTGGACACTTTTAGTCTCTCTTCTTTTCATACCGCTACTAGTCTACACGAAAGAGGGTAAATAGAGAAGAATCGTTAAAGGGTAAAAAGTGTTCAGTTAAGAGATGATTATAAAGCTTTGTTAAGAATCTCGGCAGCTAGCATTTCAACGCGACTACATAAGCACCATACACCGCAACTGTTACCCACTCTTCTCCATAAACAATACCTTTGCCATCAACGCTTACTACAACACTAGGAGATTAACTTCAGCTACTAAAATCGCTGCGTCTAAATCTTCTTAGTCTGCTACTTTTGTGCCGGGTTTTTTAGCTTCATTGAACGTTGTAGTTGCTGTGTCAAGGTCTGTTATTGCTTGGGCTATTTCTTCGAAGATTGCAGCTGTATTGTCCAAAACCCCTTGAGCTGTTGCGATTGCATTAGTATAGGCTGTCATAACCTCTGATGATACCCAATATGCTTCTGAATCTATATTAGTACCATCCTCACTTACTACGGCTGTACCTTTACTTGTAGTTGCAAAAGCAATAACTTCTGTTAAGGCTTCTATCGCATTCGCTAAAAAATCTTCTATCTCAAAATCTATAAACGCAAAGCTATAGCCTGTTTTGGAAAACACTAATCGATACTCCCCTGGTGAAAAATTTTCTCCATCAGGAAGTGTCATAGCATATTCCTTTGTTAAAGGAACTGCATCTAGTAAAACCTCTTCAATTATTATTTGATTTGGCTTATTAAAATCTTTTACGAGTGTGAAATCTTCTGCAACTAAGCCAATTATTGCTGGGTATTCTTCTGCATCTTCACATATCGGAATAGTAATTTCATCTATTTCTTTATATGAAACTTGTAATTCTACTTCTTTTGCTGATACATCAACGGCCTTAAACACAATGCTCTTTTCAGCTAGCAGAGAATTATCAAGGCCCTCTTTAACGCCTATGGCTTTCACTTTTATACTCTTTCCATCAGTATTATTAGCTTTAACAGTAATTGGATCTGCATAAATAGTGGAATCAACTGTAGGGAGAGTTCCATCAAGGGTGTAATAAATAGTTGCCCCTTCTGTTTCTGTTGCCAGTGTTACCCAAACCGTAGCATCGTTAACTAAGGAGGCAACGTTAGTTGGGACGGTTGTGATACTTACCGATTTCACCTCCTTTGGTAATTCATTTTCATAAACACCTCCACCTAAGTTCTTTCTTTTACGGCCATTGTAAGCTACCGCTATTTAGAAGGCAACATTTTTAACAAGACTAGAAAGTTGGAAGAAAATTCCTTCTGAAAAGTGAATATATGTTTTAAATCATGGTATAATTAATAGTTATCCCTATATACTATTTAGTTGATTCATTAGTAGAAGTTATAAAAACCAGCCAAGCTAAGCCGATAGGCTTGAACGTGACTGGTCTTTATTTAAATGAACTAAATTTAACTTATCTTCGCTTCTACCCTACTGAATAAGTAGGAGTGAGAAAACAAGGGTAAAGAGGGCGACTGTCTCAATAATACCAATTACAATAAAGTAGTTGGCTGTCCCTTTACCTGTCTCAGCTAAAGCATCTGAGGCGGCAGCTGCGGCTCTCCCTTGCATCCAAGCCGATAATCCGATAGCTAGTCCTGCAAAGATACCCGTGCTAAAGAGTAAGAGGGGATCTTTCCCTGCTATAGATGCGGTGCGGATAAAATTCATAAGTAAGAAACCATAAATTGTCTGAGTTAAAGGTGCACCAGAGAATGCTACCATGATAAATGGAGCTGGTTTACCCTCGGCATAACATTTTTTCCACCCACCTACTGCTGCTAAAGAGGCAACAGCAACACCCAACGTTGACCCTAGTGCTGAAAGGCCTAAGGCTGCAGCCATTCCAATCATACTGATATTCATAAAATGCTCCTTCTCGTTGTCTCTACAACGTATTGTTTGTTGTTTCTACCGTTTCTCTAAACGGATTATAATTTACCCCGGACCACTCCATTCCAAGTTGACCCGAAAATTCCAATAAATTTAAGCGCACTCCGTGGACTACCACCGAAAGGATAGCCATCACTAAGTTCAAACCGTGTCCTATTACCAAGATCAAAACCCCAGCTGGTAGGGCAAAACCCTTTAGCATAGGGGAAGCCATACTGTTAAAGCTTTGGGCAATCGCCAAAGAGGCCATTCCAACCGCAAAGAGGCGAATATAACTGATAATATTCGAAAAGGCACTAATTGTATCGAGGAAGCTAGAGAAGGCATTCGCGCCACCGGCGGCTAATCCCTTTAAGAAAGGTTTGCCCGGCTCTTGTCCTCCAAAGATAATCACCAACAAAAAGCCAATCGCCACGACTGAAGCAACAAGCCCTAAGTTGATGGGAGTGCCAATAACCAACATCAATACCAAGAAATAGAGGGCAATTAGCATAACGAACCAGCCGATATCAGCGACGAAAGCGAGGCTCTTTTGACCAAGTTTACGCCAGACATTCATCACACAGGCTAGGGTTAGCTGTACCGTTCCAATGATGAAACAGAGCTTCATAACCATATTTTGGGCGGAGGTCGCCTCAATTCCAAAGATTTCTGGGTAGTTGGCTATCTGGGGAATTATAAGGGCCTTTAGGAAAGGTATTGCCTCTAAGATTGCTTTAGAGCCAAACCAGGTACCGGTAATGGTACCCCACCCTATACACGTTAAACTCAACACGTAGAGGAGGATAATGGCATTGTTGGCCTTTTTTGCCTTAACGTGCATCGCTATGGCAACGATAAGGAAGATGAGACCATAGGCAGCATCTCCTACAATCATGGCAAAGAAGATGGCAAAGAAGATAAGGAACCACATGCTGATATCATACTCACGGTAACCAGGAACAGTTCCTAAGATATCAAAAACTGGTCTAATAATATTGATCCATTTGCGGTTTTTTAAGAGGGTGGGAGGTGCCTCATCCTCACCAGGGTCATCAATCAAATAAGCCCACTTCTCTTTAGCTGCAACCCCCTTAAAGTTTTCAACTTCATCAAAAGGGAGATAGCCACAAAGCCAAGCCACTTGCCCCTCCTCCTGAAGAGAGGCACTCACTATCTCAAAGCGCTCTTCTTGCTCAACAATGGCAAGGTAGGCTTTGAAATCGTTGAGGTGGAGCGCCAGTTTATTAAACTCCCCCTCAATATCTTCTAGACGCCCCTCAATCTCCCCTATTTGGTTTGATAAAGCAGTAAGTGAGTTTTCGGGAAGGGTCAACTTTTGACCAACCACACTGGAGGGCAATAGGGAGTTAACGGTGGCAATAGTGACATTTTTGCCACTACCCCCGAGGAGAATATAACTCATCTCATCGCTACTAAGTTTAGAGAGCTCTTTGGCAGAAACCTTGTAGAAGGTGAGCTCAATATTGTTTTTAGTTAACTCTTTGATATCATCAGGGTTGAAGTCGCCCCACTCTTGAAGTCGCTCCTTCTCATTTCTTTTGAGTTGTATTTGATCATGAAGGAACCCCCTCTCTTCAATCAGGTCGAGGGTAGTTTCGTAGAGGGTGGTGAACTTCTCTTTGGAGAGGCTCTTTTTGGGGTACTCCTCAACTTTATACTCCTTTAGGGTCGCAATCACCCGCTCAAGGGAGTGTTTGGAGGAGCCTAACTCCTCAATCGTCTCATTAGTCGACTTTACTTCGTCTACATGGAGGATCCCCAGTTTCCTGAGTGCTTTGAGAGCTCCCCTCTTCTCATTTGCCTTTATGACGAGGGAGACTCTTTTCATCGCTACAATCATGCAACACCCCCTCTAAGTAGTTTCTTTTTAGCAATTTTACCGGTAACAACAGCAGCCGTTTGTTGGTCCCCTAGGTAGATGGCAATACGCCTCAAGTTCTCTTTCGTCTCGGGAATTTTAACCTTCTCAAAGAGGTTGACCCTTTGGGAGGTGGTTCTCAACTCTATCCCTAAAAGCTCAATTTGGCGCTCAAGGGTGGCCACCATCGCATCAAAGCGGGCCACGTCACGTAAAGACTCAATTCCACGGTCGACCCACAGGGGGTAGGCTTTGAGGTCCCACTCAATATCTTGGAAGATTAGCTCTTCAAAGATGGGGATAGTGACACCGGCAATGTTCCCCTCCCCTCGCACAACCTTATCGACAACAATTAGGTTGTTGAGGCGCTTCTCCTCTTCAAAGAGTATATTCTCGTGGTAGACAGCCACCCAACTCTGTAGATTGCGTACCAAGGCTTGTTGTTTCTCATGGAGAGTCTCAACCTCCGCCTCAATCTGCCTAATCACCATCTGGAGTTGCTGTTTCTTTAACTGCAAGGTGGGCAAATAGCGCTCAAACTGTTTGAGTTGGTCTTTTTGGCGCTTTTGTTCATTTTTAGTCAGTTTTATCTTAGCCATTAGTCATCCCTTAAGTGAGCTCCTCTGGCCAGTAGCGTTGAATCAGTTCACTCCTGATGCCACTCTCTCTCGGCTCAAAACAGGCCGCTAATATCTTCCATCCTAAATCTAAGGCCTCTTCAAGGGGGATATTGACTGAGAGGTCCATCATCTTATCTTCAAACATCTCCCCATACTTGAGGAGCTTTTCATCCCACTCCGACATTTGGAACCCCATCGCCTTCTTCTCTAAGGCCTCTTTATAAGAGGCGTAGAGTTTAATCATCCCATCCATCAGGGCGCGGTGGTCGTCACGGGTATCAGAGTTGACTTGCTGCTTTAGACGAGAGAGGGACCCAAAGGGTTCAATCCTCCCATGCCTTAAGTAAAATTGCCCCTCCGTGATATAACCGGTGTTATCGGGTACCGGGTGGGTCACATCATCACCGGGCATGGTGGTAGCTGCTAAAATAGTGACCGATCCAGCCCCCTCAAAGTCGACCGCCTTTTCGTAGCGAGATGCCAGAGAGCTGTAGAGGTCGCCTGGATAACCGCGGTTAGAGGGGACCTGCTCCATCGTAATAGCAATCTCCTTCATTGAGTCGGCAAAGTTGGTCATATCGGTTAAAAGGACCAAGACCTTCTTCCCATCAAGGGCAAATTGCTCAGCCACAGCCAGCGAGATATCGGGGACAAGGAGACACTCAACGGTGGGGTCACTGGCCGTGTGGACAAAGAAAATTGTTCTATTCTTGGCACCACTCTCCTCCAAGGTATCTCTGAAGTAGAGGTAATCATCGTACTTTAATCCCATTCCTCCCAAGATAATGAGGTCAACTTCGGCTTGCATTGCAATACGGGCCAAGACTTCGTTGTAGGGCTCACCTGAGACTGAGAAGATGGGGAGTTTCTGTGACTCTACCAAGGTATTGAAGAGGTCAATCATCGGAATACCGGTACGAATCATATTGCGGGGAATAATCCGCTTGGCAGGGTTAACCGAAGGCCCCCCAATTTCAATTAAGTTTTCGGTCAGCTCTGGCCCGTTATCACGTGGCTTACCGGCACCATTAAAGATTCTCCCTAAGAGGTCATCGCTATAGGAGACCCGCATGGGAACACCCAAGAAGCGCACTTTGTCACCAGTAGAGATTCCCCGAGCTCCGGAGAAGACTTGTAGGGAGACCACATCATGGTTCAGCTTAATAACGTTGGCCAGCGACTCACCATGGGCCGAGGTGACAACCGCTAAGTCGCCGTTACGCACCCCTTCAGCTCTCACTGTGATAACGTTACCGGCAATAGAATCGATTCTTGTATATACTTTTTGCATCTCTAGTCCCCTATCTAACCTTCAACAATTTTGGCAACCTGCCGCTCATACTCAATAAACTTCTCATCTATAAGGTGGTTTATCTCTTTTTCGTATTTTTCAAAATTCTTATCATCGCGCGCGGTCCCATTCCAGTCGATAAACATTTGTCGCAGGTCGTTGATAAAAGAGCGCGCTTCTCGTTTAGAGCCCAATTTAAACTTTGAGCCCAAGACCTTAAACAAGAGGTCAAAAACCAAAACTTGTCGATCTAAAGGACAAGCCGAGTCAATTTCGTCATAAGAGTTTTGTTGGAGGTAGACATCATCGAGGAGCTCCCCTTTGAGGTAGAGGAGGTAGTCATCCAAACTGGTCCCCTCTTCACCAACGACCTTCATCATCTGTGAAACTTCATTTGCCCTAAATAGGAGATCTCTGGCCCACTCCACTTTATCGTAATTAATAGGACTCGGATATTTTGACCAGCTCTCTAAGGGGTCAATTGCCGGGTATTTACGGGCATCACTGCGCTCTCTGGAGAGGCCATGGAACGCCCCAACAACTTTTAGAGTAGCTTGGGTCACCGGCTCTTCAAAGTTTCCACCAGCCGGAGATACAGTCCCTCCAATAGTAACTGAGCCTTGTGAGCCGTCCTGTAGAACAACTAAACCAGCCCTCTCATAGAAACTGGCAATAACCGATTCGAGGTAGGCGGGGAAAGCCTCCTCGCCCGGAATCTCTTCAAGGCGACCAGACATCTCACGCATTGCTTGAGCCCAGCGGCTAGTTGAGTCGGCTAAAAGGAGGACGTCTAGACCCATCTGGCGATAATATTCGGCAATTGTCACACCGGTATAAACTGAAGCTTCACGGGCTGCTACCGGCATACTACTGGTGTTACACACGATAATGGTACGCTCCATCAAGGTGCGTCCCGTTCTAGGGTCAAGCAGTTCAGGGAACTCTTTGAGGGTCTCAACAACCTCTCCGGCTCGCTCACCACAAGCTGCAATAATTACAATATCGACAGCAGCATTTCTGCTCGTCATATGTTGCAAAACTGTCTTACCAGCCCCAAAAGGTCCAGGGATACAGTAGGTACCCCCCTTGGCTACCGGGAAGAAGGTGTCAATCGGTCTGCTTTGAATAATGAGAGGTTCCCGCGGTTGGAGACGCTCAACATAGGCGGTTATGGGGCGTTTAATAGGCCAAGAGAAGACCATAGAGAGGCTTCGCTTCCCCCCCTTCCCATCGCTAATAGTAGCAATCTCGTCACGTACATTGTAAGAGCCCTCTTTCTTAATAGATTCTACCACCCAATTCCCCTTAGGGAGGTCGAAGGGGACCATTATTTTATGGCTAAAAATCCCCTCAGGGACTGTGCCTAATGTAGAGCCAGCAATAACTTTGTCACCCTTCTTTGCGACAGGGGTGAAGCGCCACTCTTTATCGGGGATTGGCTTGAGGTAGACCCCCCTTTGGAGGAAGAACCCACACTGAGCCGCCAATTGTGGCAAGGGGTTTTGGAGTCCGTCGTAAATTTGGGTTAAAAGTCCAGGCCCCAGTTCAACTGAGAGCATTTCGCCTGAGAACTCAACTTTGTCCCCTACCCCAATCCCTCCGGTCATCTCAAAGACCTGTAGAGAGGCACTCTTGCCGGTAATTCTAATAACTTCACTCTTGAGGCGTTGATCCCCTACTAAAATAAAACCAACTTCGTTTTGGAAAATATCGCCTTCGAACTCTACGCTCACCATGTTTCCATCAACGCCAGTGACTAGTCCGTATCTCTCTGCCATAACTCTACTCCGTTTATATGCTCTTGATTATTGATTGCAAAGTTGTAAACAACTGATTGAACTCCCTATTGCCCGCTTCTTGGGTAAAGAGAGCCTTTCGTTCTAATATATTTAATTGAATTGCATAGGTGAACAACACCTCAATAGTAAAGACCTTCATCCGCGATAACTCAGTGGCTCTCTCCCAGTAGAGTTGCATCAATTGGGTCTCAGCCTCCAACGGATTGGGGTTTTGGACAATCTCCCGCAGCTTAGCCTCTAATTTGGGGTCCCGCTTAACTTCTTCCTTATGGGTGAAGTTGAGGCGCTGGGACCTTAAATGAGCTAGAAGTGAATTAACCTCTTCATTAAAGGTGTCCCACTCTTTTAAGTAGGGGTGATCAATCGCCCTCTCATCACTAAAAAGGGAGCAAAGTTGGGCAAAGGGGTGTTGAGCAACCTCTTTTTGGGCCTCTGTAAGAAACTTATCACGAGAGATGGGGGGGGAGTCATTAAACTTAAGCATTGGTAGTGATGCTATTAGATAGTAGTATGCAGCCACAGCGCCCTCTACTTGTTTTGACTCTTAGCAGTGACAATCTCTTGGAGGGTAGGATTGAGGAAATGTTTCAACATAATTGAGATCTCATTGGTACTAAAGTCGTAGTAGGAGGAGCCATCTTTAAGGGAGAGGCGAAATCCACTTGAGACCGCTTCAAGGGGGCGAATCTCTAAACCCTCTTTTAGCTCTTTGGCGAGTGCCTCTTTAAGGGAGTTGCCCAGCTTCTTAAAGGTATCAGGATTAAGGTCAACTACCGACTCCTTAATTGGTGCAATATTAGCCTTCACCACGTCGCTAATTAGGGCAACTAATTGATCGGAAGAGAAACTGTTATTAACGCTCTCTTCTAGAAGGCGATCAAAGTGCCCCTCAATCGTCTTTTGGAGGGAGAGAATCAGGTCGCGGGCAGCTTGCTCAAGAGCAGCTTTGCCACTGGCTACCATAAGATTGGACTCTTTTTTCCCCTTCTCTACGATGAGAGCGGCCTCTTTGGTCCCGGCAGCTACCAAATCTGCCGCCTCTTTACGCGCTAGCTCAACAATTTTAGTAGCTTCACTTTCAGCTACTTCGATTCCCTCTCGTTTGATTGAATCTACCAAATCTTGAATTTGAAGTTCCATGTATTGTCCTGCCTTAAATAGATAGATAACTATAACGGTTTGATTTTAAAAATACAACCTGCTCTTTTAATATACAAATTGACTATTATTTAGTATATACTGGTGCGAGGAGGAAATTTATGCACATTAAAATAAAAAATAATGTCCGTTGGGTAGGACAAATCGATACCGAATTGAGACAGTTTCATGGAAGCGATTACTCAACCCACCGGGGTTCTAGTTACAACTCTTATCTAATCGAGGAGGAGAAAACTGTTCTAATCGATACAGTGTGGCTCCCCTTTGCCGATAAGTTTGTAAAAAATCTTGAAAGTGAAATCGATTTAAAAAAGATCGATTTCATCATTGCCAACCACGGTGAGGTGGACCACAGTGGTGCCCTCCCCGCTTTGATGGAGAAGAT
>DUOJ01000051.1 GCA_012838895.1 Spirochaetales bacterium | reverse complement strand
GATGGCAAAGACCTTAAGGTTATAAGCTTTGGCTAATATTATTGCAGCTAATCCCAGTGGGCCACACCCTATGATAGCTATGGTTTGACCGGGGGTGGGGGCCACCTTTTCAAAAGCACTGAAGGCTGTCCCTCCGGCACACATCATAATTGCCCCATCGGTAAAGGAGAGGGGCTCTGGCAGAAGAAGGCAATTCTCCTTAGGGACCACCATATAATCGGCAGCTGCCCCATCATACTCACACCCAAAGGCACCTCCGCTGTCACACATCACTATATTGCCACTAATGCATTGGGGACACGCCATACACCCAATCTTGTGGTAGACAGCTACCCGATCCCCCACTTTTAGTGTTTCCACCCCTTCCCCTACCTGAGCGACAACCCCGGCAGGTTCATGGGAGGGGGTGGTGACCCTATAGGTGGGGTCTTTTTTTAATTCAACGTCGTGTTGCTCTTTTATATGGAGATCACTTCCACAAAGGGCAGCTACCCTCATCTCAACGAGAACCTCGTTAACTCCCACTATTGGTTGAGGAGTCTCCTCAACAACAAACTTGTTATCCCCTTTATAGATTAAACGTTGCACTCTATCGCCTCCTAGGTGAACAAATTTAAAGAATTCATTAAAATTCACTAAAAGCTGGAATTTAAGCTTGCTTTAGTGTACTATGAAAGTTAAATTCTTAGAAGAAGAATTTTTTAGTGGTGAATTGTTAACCACCGAACCTAAAAGTGACCTGTTTACAAGTAGTAGGGGAATAAGAATGGAGAAAAAGGCAACCTTAGCTGATATCGCTACTTTGGCTGGTGTTTCACGAGCCACAGTCTCTTATGTTTTAACGGGCCGTAAGAAGGTAAGTAAAGAGACCGCCGAAAAAGTTCTTGAGATAGCCAATGAGTTGGGATACCAACAAAGAGAGTCGGCACAGAGGGGGAGAGATTCAATAAAAGAGAATCTGATTGGCCTCCTGGTGCTCCCCAACTGGGTGAAGCCTGAAGAGGATTTCTTTGTCTTTGCCATCTTAGAGGAGATTCAAAAAAGACTCAAAGAGGCAGGCCTCTCCATGGCCTACAGCCGCATAAATCAACTCGAGGATGCCAACGATAAACTCCTCCTCTCCTTCGCCTCATCGGTTAGTGGTCTCATTATATTGAACCCCGGCGATGATCAAATCTACGACGACTTCATAACCAATATTAAGAAGCTCAAAGTACCCCACGTTTTAATCGGAACCCCTAACGACGATAACACCTTTTATATCGATATGGATATCGTAAGTGCTGCCTACCAATCAGCTTCCGCCCTTCTTTTGAAGGGGTGTAGCAATATTTACTACATCGACAGCCCCATAGGAATGAAGCAATCGAATCAGATTCTGCGCGGTTATAAGTTGGCTTACGACGAGCAAGAGCGCCCCTGGGATGATAATAAACTGATCCACGTTGAAGGGACCAGTTTTGAAGAGGGGATGCGCATTGCCGAAGAGCTCTTAGCCAATGGAACCAAGGTGGACGGAATTATAACCTCCAACGATATCTTAGCCCGCGGAGTTTTGAATACTCTCCAGAAACATAAATATAAGATTCCTGAAGAGTGTAAGATTATCAGCTTGGGAGGAGGGGTTGTTAGCAGCCAGATCTCCTTCCCCAAAATATCATCAATTGACTACAACCCCATCGAGATTGGTGTTGAAGCCACCGAGATGCTCTTAGAGATAATTTCCAAGAAGCGGATGCGGGTAACACACAGTCTCTTCCCAGCTCTCCTTATTGAACGGGAAACCTCCTGAGGCCTATTTAAGGGTCAAAATCCTACTAGAAAAGGTTAACGTTAACCAATATCAAGAACTCTTAAGTTAAAAATTTAACTAAAAAGTGAAAATAGTTGTTGACATCTGGTGAATCTTTGTTATGCTTAATCTACATATGTTGACATGGAGGGAACATGAAAAAATTAGTTTTACTTCTATTAGCTCTATTCCTCATCGTTACACCAGTTTTCTCAGCTGGTAAAACAGAGGATGCAAGAGCAACCCAAAAAACTGAGATTGATTTTCAAGTTTGGGTCACCCCTAACCTTACCGTTGAGTATTGGGAAGGCTTGGTAGCCGACTTTGAAAAAAAGAATCCAGATATCAAAGTGAACATCATCCAGGCAATCACTGGTGAGTCGACAGCTGACAACTTCTTAAGGTCTCGTTTGGCTGCCGGTAACTTCCCCGATGTAAGCCACGTATTTACCGAAGATATGTTTATCGAGGCTGGGGCGTTCTTGCCATTGCCCATTGATGATGATGTACGTCGCCTCAGAAACTTGGATGGGATGATTAAAGAGGATGGGAATCTTTACACCTACGACTCAATCACCCTGGTCCACGGTCTTGTCTACTACAACAAGCAACTCTTTGCTCAAGCCGGGATCAAAACTCCTCCCCAGACACAGGCCGAGCTTGACGCAGCTTGTGAGCAACTCCTCAGAGCCGGTATTGTCCCCATGACAGTAGCCGGAGCCGACTGGATTGCCGGGTTTGCCCTCTCTATCTTTGCAGCACCCCAAGTCTTCTACAACAATACCGTTTGGTATAAAGATAAGAACGAAGGGAAAGTCTCCTTCTACGACGCCGACTGGCGTGATGCCCTTACCCGCTACAAAGCTATGTACGACAAAGGGTATATCTACAAAGGTGCACCAGCCATGGACTACAACGACTCTCAGCAGTTCTTCTTAGATGGTAAAGCTGCCATGTATCCCATGGGAAGCTGGTTCTCAGGAGCTCCTGAAGCCGTTAATGCCGACTTTGAGATTGGTGTCTTTGCACCTCCCACCAAAGATGGAACCATTTACATGTCAGCGATTGCTAACCGCAATGGCTACGCCGTAAGCTCCACCTCGAAGAACCCCGAAGCAGCTATTGCTCTGGCTAAGTACATGGGACTCGATCCCTATGCCGTCTCCAAGCGATTAGCCCTTGAGGGAGGCTTCTCCGATATGGAAAACGCCGACGATTACGCTTACGATATGACCTACATTCAAGAAGAGGTTAATGAGATTTACAAGAATGCTAAGGTTATGACTAACAACTACAACCACCCCGTTGGAGCCAATCCTCCTGATGGATTTACCGATGCTCTAACAGTTGCTGGTCAGATGCTCTTCACCGGAGGATCTGTCCAAGGTGCGATGAATGAGTTGGAGACTTACTGGAACACAAACCAGGGTCAATAAGAAGAATTTGAAGATGGAGGTGGTGGTCCGCCACCTCCATCTCTATCTAGATTGTGGAGCAGATGATGGATCAAGAAAGGTTGGGATTGCAAAGATCACTAATGGCACTGCCCAGTATAGTGATTTATTTGACATTTATGGCTTTACCCATTGGGTTAACAGTCTACTACGGTTTTACAAACTGGAATGGGGTCTCTCCCACCTGGGATATGGTTGGCTTCAGAAACTTTACTCGAGCATTCACAGATACCAAATTTATCTACTCGGTCCGCTTTACCCTCTTCTTCTCAGTAATGATCACCTTACTGAGCAACTTTTTGGGATTGATTTTGGCAGTGGCCTTAAACAAACCGCGTCGTGGGGTGAACCTCTTCCGTTCACTAATATTTATCCCCCTTTTAATTAGCCCCATTGCCGCCGGATTTGTTTGGAAAGCGCTCTTTAGCTATACCGGTATAGTTAACCAATTTTTAGTTAAGATCTTGCCCATTGAAGCGGTGATGTTTTTGGGTAAGCCCGATTTAGCCAAAGTTATCTTAATCATCTTTACCCTTTGGCAAAACATTGGGTTCTGTATGGTTATCTATCTGGCGGGCTTACAAACAATCCCGTTGGACTCTTATGATGCAGCCGCTATCGATGGTGCTAACTATTTTCAACGCTTCCGATATATTGTTTTCCCCTATTTGGCCCCTTCGACAACCTCAGCAGTCCTGGTGATGTTTACCTCTGCCATGCGGGAGTATCCTCGTCCTCTAGTTCTAACGGCCGGTGGGCCGGTTGGTCAAACCGAGACACTCGCCTTTAGAATTTTTAAAGTGGGCTTCGATGCCAACCAGTTGGGATATGGCTCAGCTTTAGCTACCTGGGTCTTAATTATTACTTCACTCCTTTCTGTGGCCATCTCCTACCTACTACGTAAGAGGGAGGCTTTCTTGAAATGAGAAAAAACAGAGCTCTCCTTTACTACATTACGATGAGTCTGGTTGGACTCTTATTCTTCTTCCCCATCTATATCACCATAATTAACGCTTTTAAAGTTAAAGCCGATATTATGCGCAGTCCTCTGGGGATTAACTTCTCGGCATTGACTCTCAATAACTTAAAGGTTTATGGATTCTCCCCCAGCTTTAATATTTTAAAGGCCTACTTCAACACCATTGTTATTGTGGGGGTGTCGTTAATTGGGATCATCATCTTAACCAGTATGTTGGCCTACGTAATGGACCGTAGCAGCAAGAACCGCTGGTTGAAGATTTTCTACTTCTTGATGTTGGCTGGATTGATTATCCCCCCTGAGGCGATTTTACTCTCTATCGTCCAGATTTTGAAAAATCTTGGTCTGATGTTCACCTTTTCTGGACTGATTTTGAGGAACATTGGGTGGTATATCCCCTTTAGCACCTTCATCTTTGTGGGTTATGTGCGCACCATCTCTAAAGAGTTGGATGAGTCGGCCTTCTTGGATGGGGCGGGCTACTTTAGGATCTATGTGAAGATAATTTTACCACTTATTAAACCAGCCAGTGCTTCAGTATTCATCTTCTGTTTCCTCTGGATCTGGAACGATTTCTTAAACCCTCTGATCTTACTGGGGGACAAGATATATACCGTGACAATTGGGATCTATAGGGCAATCGGGCAGTACAGTACCGCTTGGGATCAGATTTTTGCTCTGGTCTTCTTAGTCTCAATTCCAGTTTTGTTGATGTACGTAGTGATGCAAAAATATTTTATAGCAGGCCTAACCGCTGGAGCAGTTAAAGGTTAGTAGAGGAGGCGAGTGTGAAAGTTGCGTTTAGAAAAGGGAATCAGATTAAATTTAAAGAGATGGAGCGCTTAGAGCCTCAAGAGAATCAAATTAGGCTTAAAGTAGACGTTTGTGGAATTTGCGGAACCGACATCCACGACAGTAGTGGTGAGGAGCAAAAGTTCGGCCACGAAATTGCCGGAGAGATTATCGCCCTGGGTCCCGGAGTAACCCATCTTGAAGTTGGACAAAAGATAGTCCTCGACTCAGCCACCCCTTGTGGACGCTGTGGCAATTGTAAAAATGGGCTGCAGGAGCTCTGTACCGATATCCAAAGTTTCTACTACCTCGACCAGTTTGGCTTTGCCGAAGAGATGAATGCACCGGCGATCTCAGCCATCCCTTACACCTCTTTAGAGCCGGCAGTTGCCTGCTTGCAGGAGCCTCTAGGGGTAGCTATCGACTTAGTGCGTCTTGGTGATATCACCACCGACTCTAACGTCTTAGTTGTGGGGCAAGGACCAATTGGCTTAATGGCCACTGCAATTGCCCGTATGCAAGGGGCTAAACGGGTCTATGTTACCGACTTCGCCTCAAAAGTTACCCGGAAAAAGGTAGCTGAGTCACTCGATATCGATGGGTTCATCGATGCTGAAAAGGAAGATCTGAGTCAGTTCTTTGCCGATAAACCGATTGACCGCGTTTTAGTAACTGCCCCCCCTCCCGCTTTGGTTGATGCCATCAATTACAGCGACAAGGGGACGATTATCAGTTTTATCGGTATTGGACACGGAGACTCTGCCCGCATAGAGTTTGATGCCAACGAGTTTCACTTCAAGAAACTGCAACTGAGGGCCTCTTTTGCCTCTCCGGCAATGTTTGGCCCCCTAGCTCTCTCCTACCTAATTGAGGGGCGAGTCCCGGGGAAAGAGTTGATAAGCCACACCTTTAAACTCTCAGCCCTAGAGGAGGCGATGGCAGTTGCTCAGGGAGATCCTTTAGCCCTCAAAGTTATCGTTAGCAACGAGGGGTAAAATGGACAGCAGAACTAGAATTCTCAATACACTCAACTTTGACAGCGTCGATCGTATAGCCCACTTTGAGAGTATGTTTGAGTTGGAAAAAGAGGCCTTTGGCCTCTCTTTCCCCAAGCAAGAGGATTGGGCCAACTTCTCAGCCATAGAGCGTGAGAGGGCTTTCGATCAAACCATGGAGATCTACAGCCATATTATTGACCACTACCAGTGGGATGCCTTAGCGGTCTACAACCCTTGGGAAGATGTTGAGGCGGTTAGGTTAGCAGTTAAAAACTTTGGACGACAGATTTTTGTGGGTGGAATGGTGGGCCACAGTACCCACTCGATTGAGAGTGTCACTGATTGGGAAGAGTTTGCCTACCAAATATTTGATGACCGACCGGCTCTCCATGCCAAGGCTGAGCTGATGTGCCAAAAGGCATTTCTTCTAATCCGCTCCTATGCTGAAGCGGGGGCCGACTTTGTTTATGTCCCCAACGATATTGCCTTCAATGCCGGACCTTTTGTCAGTCCCGAAGTTTTAGATGAATTGGTCTTCCCCTACTTAAAACAACAAGTCGATTACGCCAAAAGTTTGGGATTAAAGGTGTTTCTCCACACCGATGGGGAGATAACCTCTATATTGGAGCGGTTTATAAGCATGGAGGCCCACTGTTTGCAGTCGATTGATCCGATGGCTGGAGTCGATATTGGGGAGGTAAAAGCCAAGACCCACGGAAAATTGGCCTTGATGGGCAACGTTCAGTGTTCACTACTCCAAGATGGTCCCCTGGAGGCAATTGAGCAATCGGCTAAGTACTCTCTGGAGAGCGCCTCTCCGGGTGGTGGTTATATCTTCAGTTCGTCAAACACAATTTTCGATGGGTTACCCCTTAGTAACTACGAGTATATGGTGTCGCTTTTGAGAGAATTCAATCAAAATTACCAGTTTAGTGCCTATGACGCAAAGGAGCAAAAAGGTGAAAAAAGTTAGAGCCGCCCTGATTGGGTGTGGCAGTATTAGCCGCTTCCATGTTGATGCCATTTTAGAAGCCCAAGGAACACTTGTTTATGCTTGTGACTTAAACCTAAATGCTGCGAAAGATGTAGCGGCGAAAACCGGGGCTGAAGCAATAGTCGATTATCGTCAGATATTAGGGGATGAGAGTGTTGATGTAGCCCACATCGTGGTCGACTCAAAGTTGCACAAAGAGATTAGTCTCGCCTTTATTGAGGCGGGTAAACATGTCATTTGTGAAAAAACTTTGAGTGAGAACCCCGCAGACTCTTTAGAGATTGTTGAATATGCCAATAGCAAAAAGCGGATGTTATTCACCTCCTACATGAAGCGCTACATCTTAGCCGTTGAGAAGGCTAAGGAGTTGATGGGGGAGTTGGGGAGTCTGATTTCAGCTCGTTTCTTCACCCGACAACCTTGGGGCAACCTATGGGAAGGGGCAACCGACAACCCATTCTTTGGAGTGGGACCCAGTGGGGTGAGTGAAGTGGTTAAGCGCTATGGAGGGGGGATCCTCCACTGTGGCGGAAGCCATATCCTCGACCTGATCAACCACTTGGTTGGATTACCCCAAAGTGTGAGCGCCTCCCAAATCAGACCCGACTATTTGGACTATGACTTAAAAACAGCCGCCACCTTCATGATTAATGGCCTCGATGTGCAGTTTGAAGCCTTGGCTCACCCCCTAAACCATATTGGACTCTTAAATGATGGGTGGGATGAGGGGTTTGAGATTGTGGGAACCAAGGGGAAGATAGTTTGGCAGAGTTCTCTATGGGACGATGTTGTCTCAAAGTCCTCTATCCTGACCCACTACAAAGAGGATGGAGAGCAGGTGACCTACACTTATGCTCCACAATCTCCCTTCTCACGAGCTATCGCTGCTTTTTATAAAGATATTGTTGGTGGAGAGCAGTTATCACAATCGCCCTGGAGTGGTTACCATGTCGATGAGATGATAGCCAAGATTGGCCTTAGTGCATCTCAAGAGAAGGCGGTGAGGTTTCAATGGTAAGCCCCCGCCAACGAATGCTCGATGCCTATCGGGGAATTAGTAACGAGCGTCCTCCGGTAGCTCCCGAGTTTTGGATCTACTATCCGGCACGTTATTTAGGGGTTGATCTAATCACTTTTGAGAGGGAGATCCCCTTCCACTTAGCCCTTAAAGAGGTCTTTACCGCTTACCAATGTGAGGGGTGGGGGGCCCTTTTCTTAGAGACAACCAACCCCGAAGCCAAGGTTGTTCAAAAGGTCTCTAAGGTAGACTCAGAGACAGTAGAAGAGCGAGAGATTGTCACCTATCGGGGCCAAGAGTTTAGTCAAACCATCCGCTTCCATAAGGCTAATCCTTCGTGGTTAGTTGAGGGGCCAATCAAGAATTTGCAAACCGAGCTCGAGCCGTGGAT
>DUOJ01000050.1 GCA_012838895.1 Spirochaetales bacterium | reverse complement strand
TGATAGCGATGACGCATCTGTTTCTTCTCACCATCCCAGTAAGGGTTGTCAATATTTACTACGTAATACCCCAAATCCTTACGCCACACATAGTAGAATTTCTGCTTCTTCTTCCCCTGTTCATCCATGCTTAATATTATAGCATGTTACAACCTATATTACAAGCATAAAATTCCTTTACTTGAAAAGATTTAACACTAATTTTTGTTAGGGATGCTTAAGGTTGTGCGAAATTTTGGGATATGAAAGCTAGAGAAAACGTTTAGATATAAAATCCTCCTTAAATTAGAATCATTCTAAAAATAGTATGTTAAATTATTTTACCTTTGTCTACTCTAGCAGGGGGAGATGGAAAACTTTAAGTGAAGGGGTAGATTTTTGGCACGCCTTAGCCAAATAGGAACGGTGACAATCATTAGGGTTACCTTCGTAGCAAACTAGAGCTGAGTTAACCTCTTGTGCTAAAGAACTGATAACTTCAACTTTGTCGATATTTGTCCTTAAAACATTTTTTTCGTACCATTCAAAGAGATCCTTTTTGCGATTAACTTTTAGATACTCCCGCTTAACCTTATTGGGAATGCCGATTTCAGACATTCCAATATACTCAATTCCAGCTTTATTGAGATAGTCAGCAAAACTCTTCTTGGCGAAGTCACGCTTACGGCTATTGGGGTTCCCCCGCACATCTATAATTCGTTGCACGTTGTGTTTGATTAGAAGGTTAATAAAAGCTTCTATGGAGAGCCCCTCGTAACCGATGGTATAGAGAGCTACTGGACTTTCATTGATCTCCTCAATGATTCGCTTACGCTCTCGGTAGAAAGCTTCAGAGAGGTTGAGATTAGTAAAGTAGTCACTCTTAATTGTGTAGTAGGGTTCAGCTTCGGCTCCCTTTTTGAGTAGCTCCTCTTCATTTTTAAAGTTACCTAAGGTCTTCTCTATGAGCTTTTCATCCTGCTCGGTGATAAAGCTCTCATCCCAAGGTTCTTGCCTATAGAGCTCCAAATCACTCTCAAGAGTTAAAGAGTGGCACCCCTTAGTGTAGGGGATGAATTCATAAACTTGGTTTTGGCGACTTATTAAAAAGAGTAGATTTTGGACCACTAAAGGGGAGACTTCCCCTCCAAGTTTTTGTAGCAGAGCGAGTAGTAGTTTTCTTCGGTAAAACATAACTCCTCCTGAAAAGAATATACTTCTTAAATTATAAGGTGCCCACAAATTGGTCTTATTACCCTTTCTTGAGTATAATAGGGGAGGAGGTTCACCGTGGAGAAGAGTATTCGCTTAAATAATGGCCTTGAGATGCCCACTCTTGGCTTAGGGGTTTTTAGGATTGGAGATGGTTCTCCAGTTAAGAATGCTGTCAGAATGGCCCTCACCAACGGCTACCGTAAGATTGACACCGCTGCTGTTTATGGCAATGAAGTGGGGGTGGGCGAGGCAATTGAGGAGAGTTCTCTCAAGCGGGAAGAGATCTTTCTAACCACAAAGGTGTGGAATGACGACCAGGGATATGATTCAACCCTCAGAGCATTCCAAAAGAGCCTTAAGCGCCTTAAAACTGATTATGTTGATCTATATCTAGTCCATTGGCCTGTTAAAGGACATTTTCTAGAGACTTGGCGCGCCCTAAATGAACTCTATCGGGAGGGGCAAGTAAGGGCGATTGGGGTGAGCAACTTCCAAATACACCACCTTGAGCAACTCTCTGAAGTGAGTGATGTTGTTCCAGCGGTCAACCAAATTGAGAGACACCCCCTCCTAACTCAAGAGGAGCTTAGGGGATATTGTCAGGAGAAAGGGATTGTGGTTGAAGCTTGGAGCCCTTTGATGAAAGGGAACTTAGATCTCCCTCTCTTAAAGACAATTGGAGAGAGGCATCACAAGACACCGGCTCAGGTGGTACTCCGCTGGCACCTCCAAGATGGGGTGGTGGTGATACCCAAATCGGTCCACCCCCACCGCATTAAAGAAAATAGTGAAATCTACGATTTCAGCTTAAGTAGTGAGGAGATGAAAGCGATTAGTGGTCTCAACCAAAATCATCGTTTTGGCCCCGACCCCGACTCGTTTAATTTTTAGTTTTGATTATCGTGCCACCGCTTTAAGAAAACTTCGTAGGCGTAGACATGGCCTTGAATCTCGGCGCCCTTTATCTGCCCCCGTCCATCCCAGTCTTGCCCTTGGTAGATGAGGAGGTGGTGGTACTCCTCTTCAATCTCTTCAATTTTAAATGAGGGGCTCTCACTGCGAAGGGTGAGGTGGTCGAGCATCACTTGATACTCCTGGTCTAAAATCTGCTTCTCAATATTGTTCATCTCTCTCAATAGTCCCGTTTGGAGAGGCGCTTAAAAAGTCGAATTAACATCTCTCTCGCCTCACTGTTGTTCAGTCGGTTAATATCATTTAGGGCCCGCTCTTCATAGCCTTGAGCTATTTTAGTGGCCCTCTCAATCCCCCCTAGATGGTGGGTTAGGGCAATCGCTCGCCTTGCCCGGCGCTTCGTCATCCCCATCTTATTGAGTAGGTCCTTAAGAGGCAACTCCCCCGTCGATGAGGCTTTCTCGGCGGCAAGAGCTTCTAAGAGGGGGAGGGTGGGGATTCCACTTAAAAGGTCGCGTCCCACCTCCTTGCCAAGTCGGCTCTGATCCCCATTGTAGTCCAAGATATCGTCTTGGATTTGAAAGGCCATCCCTAGGTTGTAGCCGATACGGTGCATCAAGTATTGTTCACTCTTGGGAGCTTCTGCGACCGCTGCTCCAGCATAGCCACTGAGGGCAAAGAGGGAGGCGGTCTTCCCTCCAATACGGCGGAGATAGGTCGACTTAGAGATTGAGAAGTCACCGAGACTCCCGTCTTGAATCAGTTCACTTTCACAGAGGCGAGAGAAGGTGTTGGCTACAGCTGAGGTGTTGAGGTCCCCCTCCTGGGTGTTGACCAACGACATCGCTTTGGTGAGGAGGTAGTCACCCGCTAAAACAGCCTGCTTCGCCCCTACCTGGGCATAGAGGGTGGGTACCCCCCTCCTCAACGGTGCTTTGTCGATAATATCGTCGTGGATGAGGGAAGCAATGTGGACCATCTCCAAGGTCCCGGCAACCTTCACAACTTGGAGGCGGTGCTCAGGGGAGCCGAGGCGCAAGCCAATTAGGGCTAGCGCCGGTCTTAAAAGTTTCCCACTGTTTTTAAGCTGTCCCTCCAGTAACTCCTTAACGAAAGGGTGAGAGGTTGAGATTGTCTCTAGTAGCAGAGCGTTGACGGCAATTAAATCTTCTTTGAGAAGAGGTTCATCCCTCCAGAATCTCTCCATACTACTCAACGATATCCTTTTGCTGGGCCATCCTGCGTTCCATTTGGCGCTTGGTAAACTCGGGCTCGTCCATGTAGAGGTAGCTCTTCTTAGCTAAGGGGGTCTTGTTCCACAGCTTCTTAATATAGGGCATCACCCAGTAGTCGAGACCAAAAGCACGACCAGCTCCACCCAACATCACAATTGAGACAGCCATGAACCAAATAATCTCTTTGCCTGCCAGAGCTCCAATCAAGAACATTATCGAGAGCCCTAAGGAGACTATCGCTGCCGGGAAGGTGAAGAGCCCTCCAATGAAACAAAGCCCAATCGCCACCTCTGCTAAGACTATCATCACCTGGAAAAAGTAGGGGGCAGCTGCCACAAAGGTTGTGTTAATCCAATTGAAGAGGGCTGTTGGTTCCTTTAAAAGGGGTGGGGCATATTGTTGGACTGCTGCTCCCACAGCACTCGAGGCGGCTGAAACAGTGTCAGCAACGACTTGAGAAGCGGCTGAGACCGCTTGGGTAACAGCTGAAGTGGCTGCAGTTACTGCTTCTGTGGCCGCTGTCGTGGCTGAGGTGGTGGCTGAAGTTATCGCCCCGGTAGCTGCTGAGACGACCCCTGTAGCTGCCGAGGTGGCCGCTGTTACCGCTTCTGTAGCGGCTGTCACTGCCTCTGCAATTGCCGCAGTGGCCCCTGAAGCTGCATCAGTAGAGCCCCAGTAGACCTTACTTCCTGTCTTGTCGGTAAGCCACCCTCCGGTAATCTTGTTAATCCCTTCGATTAACCACATCACCCCAAGGAACATCCTTAGGAAGACAAACCAGTAGGAGGGGACACGGTAGGCAGCCATCCCACCAATTAAGGAGCGACGGTTTTTTATATTTAGAATTTCGTGCTTAAAATAGTTCCAAGCGCCGTTGATTCCACACAATCCCGCTTGGTAGTACATATTTACAAGGTGTTTAATGGCTTGGGCAAAGAAACCGGTTAAGACAATCCCGTTGTTTTCAGAGACAGCGTAGCGCCCTCCAATCGAGATCATGAAGCCGTGGAAGTTTGACTTAAAGGGGGCAACCTCTTTGGTTTTCAGCCCCAGCTCCCCCCTAATTGTTTGAATAATCGAGTTGGCAGCCACTGTTGCAGTTTGCTCAGCCGCCTCTACAATCTGGGGTAAGGGCTTACCATCTTCGATAAACCAAATTCCATCGCCGGCGAGGTAGACGTTATCGTAGTCGGGACTCTTCATAAATGCATCAACTTTTTTGCGCTGTACTTTACCGTCGGTCAACTCGAGGGCATGGGCAAAACTGGTCCCCCTTATCCCACAGGTCCAGATGAGGGTTTGAGTCTTAATTACCTCCCCATCGCGAATGGTGAGGCTGTTGGCATCGACGTTGACGATGAGGCTGTTGGTCATAACCTTAACCCCATGCTTCTCCATATAGGCGATGGCTTTGTTGCGGGGCTTGTCGCTCAGCATGTTGAGGATGTTTCCCAACGCCTCAACGTTGATTAGTTGAACTTCATTGTAGTCGACTCCATGCTCTTTGCAGAGGATGGGGAGCCACTCCAACAGTTCACCAACCATCTCAACTCCGGTAAACCCACCTCCAGCAACGACAAAAGTGAGCATCTCTTTGCGGAGCTCCTCATCTTGCTCATAGGAGGCTTTCCACACAATATCTTTAATGTGGCGCTTAATATTGAGGGCATCAGCAATACTCCAGAGATAGAAAGAGTGCTCTTTAACCCCCGGGATATTGAAATCGGTTGCTTCAGCCCCTGTAGCAATCAAGAGTTGGTCATAGCTGTAGGAACCGGCAACTCCAATTAACCGCTGCTCTTTGAAATCGATTGTTTTTATCTCATCACGAATGACAGTGACCATCTTGCCAGCGAAGATTCGGTCAAAAGAGATCTTTACCGAATCCTCTTCAACCCGGTTACCAGCCACTTCGTGTAGTTCAGTCATCAAGATGTGGGAGTTGTGACGGTCGATTAAGACAATCTCAACCCTGTCTCGCATCTTCTTGAAAGCTTTATGCATCCTCTTAGCTGCATGGACTCCAGCGTAGCCGCCTCCAAGAATTACTATCCGTTTTTTATCCATGTTGACTCCTTCCTTTAAGGATTGGTCCCTTAATTTGAAGCATCCTTTAGTAACTGCTTGTAGTTTCCCAAAGAATGCGATATATCACTTACATAGTAGTAACATGAAACAGAGAAGAAAAGCAATTCAGTTCTTTTTTATCGTAATTATTTTTTTACTTGGCGTTACCCTCTCGTGTTCAAAGAAGGTGGCGCCAGAACCGGTTAGTCAATCACAGCTCCTCTTGGGGACCGCTTGCCGTATAACCCTCTACGATAAACAAGATGGAGAGATCTTTATAAAAGGATTTGACCGCATTAAAGAGATAGAAGAGCGGATGGATTTCCACACCACAGGGAGTGAGATTGCCCAGATCAACCAGAGAGGTTATCTTGAGCCGGTAAAAGTTTCCCGTGACACCTTCTTAGTGATAGAGCGCTCTTTGGAGATGGCTAAGGTGAGCGGGGGGGCTTTTGACCCCACCGTGGGACCCCTCGTTGAGGCGTGGGGAATTGGGGGAGACAACCCCCGACGCCCAGACCAAACTGAGATTGATGCCCTATTGAAGCTAGTCGACTCATCTAAAGTCATCCTTAACCCCGAATCTCTCACTGTTAGACTCCTTATAGAGGGGATGAAGCTAGACTTAGGGGGGATAGCCAAAGGGTACGCTGCCGATGAGGTGGCTAAAGTGCTAAGGGAGAACTCTGTTAACAGTGCGATTATTAATCTGGGGGGCAATGTCCTCACTGTAGGGGTTAAACCCGACGGCTCCTCCTGGCGCATTGGCATTCAAAATCCCCACAGTGAGCGGGGGGGACATGTTATGATTGTCAATGTCGACTCAAAAACAGTTGTAACGAGTGGTCCCTACGAACGCTATGCAGAGATTGATGGTATAATCTACCACCATATCTTGGATACCAAGAGTGGCTACCCAGTAGTGACCAATCTTCTCAGTGTGACGATTATTACCGATGAATCAATCTATGCCGACGCCCTCTCAACTTCTGTCTACTCGCTGGGGTTAATAGAGGGGATGGACCTTATCAACTCTCTTGAGGGGGTTGAGGCTGTCTTCATCGATAACAACGATACAATCTACCTCTCAAAGGGGTTTGCAGAGGGGCTCTACCCCTACACGATTAGTGACCCTCAGTTTAAGATTGGTAAAATTGAGTAGTACCCCAAGAAGAAGAGGGTCCAGAGGGCGACAACATGGAACGCATTAAAAAGGAGCTCTTTGGGGGAGGCGCGGGGAGAGCTGTGCTCCGCCACCTTAGCCGATTCAAGGCTAATCTTTAGTAACATCTCATCAATTGCCCCAATCAGGGGTCGCTTCACCTTAATCGATTGCCACACCTCTCTGATTTGTTCAAAGAAGTAGAACTGAAGGGAGATTAGTTGCCCCAAGAGACCTGGGAATTTGGGGCGTGCTGTCACCATATAGTGGGAGAGGTAGAGGAGGGAAATTAGGGTAAAGGCTTTGTGAGCTCCCAACGTTAAGGCCCCCAAAGTAATCGGAAACTTTCCAATTGAGAAGAGGAGAAGACCGTTGGGCTGAAGGAGGTGGGCCAGTGAGACAGAGAAGAGGAGAATAAGATTGGGGAGGAGTTTGAAGCGGCGCGAATAGCTCACAGCCACCACTATCACATAGAGACATTGGATAATAACGGCTAAGAAGTTGCGTTGAAAGAGGATTGAGGGGAGGGCTAAGAGCCCCGCTAAAAGGCGCACATTGGCTATGCTCATTGGACCCCCTTGTACCAACGGCTCTTGGCTATAAACTGCTGGGCAAAAACCCCCAAGATAATTGAGGTGACGAGTCCCACAATGAGGAAGGGGGGGGCAACCAACTTAGCGGCTTCTCCAAAGAGGAGGTAGCGACTGAGAAGAAGCTGGGCGATGTTACTCGCCATCGCCCCGGCAATACTTATCCCAATGAGGGAGACCCTCTTTTTGAGAACGTTGTAGAGTAAGAGCATAATTAGAATGCTGGCAGTTGTCCCAGCAAGGGAGAAGAGGAAAATGTAGGAGAAGATGGTGCCACTTATTAGAGCTTGTCCTAAAACCTTTAGGAGAGCTAAGAGGAGGTACTCCTTCCAACTCAAGAGACCCAAAGCTATTATTAAGGGGAGGTTAGCCAACCCCAACCGCATAAAAGGGAGGGGCTTAGGGATGAGATACTCAATTGTTGAGAGGAAGAGGGCGCAGGCGGCGAGTAGTGCAACAAATTCAATTCTAGGCTTAGAACGAGGTGTCATCGGGTGAACCCTCCTCTAGTGAGCCCTCTATGCGGACAAAGACGTTGTTAGGGAGGCAGATAATCCACTCGCCAGGCGAGGAGATCCAACCGGCAGAGATACACACTTTATTGCGACAGTCCGACTCGCTCACGTGGACTTGTCCCCCTCTTATCTCAATTGTTGTCTCACCTACCGGCCCTTTGAAGGTGGCTTGAGTATCGACTGAGAGGTCGTAAATCGACTCGCCTGCACCACTCTTGACGCGCACTTCGGGCTTCCCCGATATAGTGCTGTAAAAACTAAAGCTGCCAATAATTAGAGCTACAGCCAAAAGGAATATGATAATATCGCCGACGCGAATTGGTGTCATGAGCGAAATGTAACAGTTTGCCAATTCATTGTCAAAGCTGTAGATTTGGTGGGCCAACTACTTGATAAGAGTAATAAGGTAATATATCATCGGCTGTAGTCTAATATACTACGCCGTTGGAGGAGAAGTATGAATAAAAAGAGTCTGTTTTTTATAATTATTCTGGTTGCATTAGTCTCAATTTTTGCAGTCAGTTGTTCCAAAGAGAAAGCTAAAACCTATAGTGACGGTGAATACTTCGCTATTGAAGATGAATTTCCTGCATCTGGATGGAAAGAGTTTGTTGCCTTGAGTGTCAAAGGTGGAAAGATTGTCAAAGTTGATTGGGGTGGAGTTAACCGCAATGGAGACGATAAGAAAGCTTACGACAAAGCTGGCAACTACAATATGGTTAAGTTTGGTGGTGCCATTGGTGAGTGGTGGGAGCAAGCTGAGAAGGTTGAGCAACACCTCATTAAGACCCAAGACCCTGCCAAGATTAAATATAGTAATAATGATGGTAACACCGACGAGATCTCTGGGGTGACTATCTCTGTTAACGAGTTCTTCACCCTAGCCGATAAAGCTTTAAAAGCGGGCCCTGTTAAACCCGGTACCTATAAAGATGGTGGCTACTATGCGATTGAGGCTGAGTTTCCCTCATCTGGGTGGAAGGCTTACGTCTCTCTTCTTGTCAAAAATGGCAATATTGTTGAAGTCTACTGGAGTGGTCTAAACGATAAGGGAGAAGATAAGAAAGATTACGACAAAGCTGGTAACTACAACATGGCTAAGTTTGGTGGCGCCATTGCTGATTGGTGGGTACAGGCGGAGAGGGTTGAACAACATCTACTCAAGAGCCAAGACCCCGCCAAGATTAAATATAGTAATAATGATGGTAACACCGATGAGATCTCTGGGGTGACCATCACGGTTGACGACTTCTTTAATCTGGCAAACCAAGCTCTAAAACAGGGACCTAAGAGTAATTAACCTCTGATTCTTTTACGTAAATTGGCGGCCCACTCCCGATCCTCTTCGGGGGTGCGTCGCGAATCTCTTATTTTTTGAATTGCCATCAGTTTAATCTTAGAGGGGAGGGGAGAGTTCTCCAGCCACCCCTTCACAATAGCGCTGTGGTGGCTAAAGGCGGTCGCCACTCCCCATGCAATCCCCATCTCTGTGTAGTAGTGCTCTCTCACCCCCCGCTCAAAGAGGTACAAGCTCTCATTTAGATCCTCCCTCTCCATAAAGTAGGCGAGGAGCATCACCACGGCAAAGCGAACTTTGTAGGGGTTGTCATCTTCAATGAGGTCTCTAATGAGGGGAAGGTAGAGCTCCTTATGGCTTTGGCAACTCTTCAAAGCCCCACAGAAGAGGTCACAAACAGCCCAGTTGTCAATCTCATCTGTAAATTCTTCAACTAAAGGGAGGCGCTCCTCCTCATTAATTTTTAGGTAGGCAATGACAAGTCCCCTTAAGAGGGTCTCTTCGTGGTAGAGGCCCCCTGCTGGAGGTTTTTCTCCCCCCTTGGCAAGTTCTTTGGCTATAGCTTTTAGGGGAGGCGTTCGTACCCCTAAGAGGGGCTTGCCATCTAAAATTAAACCTTGGGAGAATTGGCGGTAGCCCTCATCAGCTAGAGCTTTAAGGCGATTAACCATTGAACAACTCGGTAGAGAGATAGCGGTCCCCATGGTCGGGTAAGATAATTGCCACAACACCGCTAGTTAACCCCCTCTCTCGAATAATCTTCAAAGCCCCTGCTAAGGCGGCCCCCGAAGAGATGCCTGCCAAAATTCCTTCATGGCGTGCTAAAGAGCGTGCTGCCTCAAAGGCCTCCTCATCTTCGACTGTGATTACGCTGTCGTAGATTTTTGTATTAAGGGTGGCGGGGATGAACCCGGCCCCAATTCCTTGTATTTGGTGTTTACCAGCTATACCGGTTGAAAGGAGAGGAGAGCCCGCAGGTTCCACAGCTATTACCTCAATTGAGCTCTTCTTAGATTTTAAGTAACCACCCACTCCCGAGATTGTCCCCCCAGTCCCCACAGTGGCAACAAAGTAGTCAATTTGCCCATTTGAGTCTTCCCACAATTCAACACCGGTGGTGCGGTAGTGGACCTCAGGGTTGGCCATATTGGCAAACTGGTTAGGAATGAAGGCGTTGGGTATCTCTTTTGCCAACTCTTCAGCCTTAGCTATTGAACCTTGCATCCCTAGAGCTCCATCGGTTAAGACCGCTTCGGCGCCATAGGCCTCAAAAAGGAGTCTCCTCTCACGACTCATCGTCTCGGGCATAGTTAATATGAGGCGGTATCCCTTAGCGGCGGCCACGAGGGCTAGACCAATGCCGGTGTTGCCACTGGTGGGCTCAATAATGGTGGACCCCTCCCTCAAGAGCCCCTCCTCCTCAGCCCGCTCTACCATCGCCTTGGCAATACGGTCTTTTATACTGCCACCGGGATTGTACATCTCTAGCTTAGCTAAGAGGGTCACTTGTAGCGCGTTAAGCTGGGCAATATTGGCTAGCTCAACTAAAGGGGTTCTTCCAATCAGTTGGGTAACATCTTTATAAACTTGGCCCATTAGAATCCTCCGTCATGGGTAATTATAATTGAAGAGAGGGGGGTGGGCAATTGAAAAGGGCCCCACGCGGGGCCCCTAGTTGGTTCAATTAGTTAAGAACCTGGTGGACCTCAACATCAACAATCAAGAGAGAGTTGGGTGGAACTGTGTCGCTCCCCTCTTCCCCATAGGCTAAATCGGGGTGGACGTAGAAGCGGTAGTGACTCCCTTCTCGCATTAAGAGGGCGGCATTGGCAATCACGGGGGGGAGATCTGAAACTGTGAATAGTTCAGGCTCACTCATACCGTACGAGTTCTCACCAATTGTCCCATCAAGGAAGGTGATCATGTAGTCGACCACAGCTCTACTTTGAGCAGTCACTTGGGGACCATCCCCTTCGGTAATCACTTTGTACTGGAGACCACTGGTGGCGACAACAACCCCTTCTAAGAGGGCGTTCTCGGCCAAGAAAGCCTCGGCATCTAGGAGGTTCAGCTCTTTGTAATCTTCGTACATTGCAAAGTATTGTTGGAACAATTTCTCTTGGTAGGCTAAGAAGAGGCGGTCAATATCTTCCTCGGTGTAGTCTAAAGGAACACCGGCAAAGACATCTTTGAGGCCGTTGTGGAAGTTGTCGGCATCTAAGAATAATCCCTGACTTTGGAGATTAAACTGCACGACAAAGCCGTAACCGTAACTGAATTGGTTAAAGAAGGAGCTGAAATCGCCCCAAGCAACTAGGTCGTCCTCCACCAAGTCCCCATCGAGGTAGCCTTGGTACATCGCAAATGTTTTGTCGATATCATTCTCATCCATCCGGGGTTCAACATAGTTGTAGAAGTCGTTTGACCCTTCAACAAAAGAGCCAATCTCAACATCAAGACCCTCTCCCATGATATTCCCACCAATTAAGAAGCCATAGACATAACTAAACTCAGCATCAATATCGGCATCTTCAAAGGTTATTGGGGGAGCTGTGTCGATTACCAGTTGTTCACCCTCAAATGGGGTCGATACTACAACAGTCTCAGCAGTAGCCTCTGTGTAGGTAACTGGTTGAATGACCTCCATCTTCTCACCTTTGGTTGTGGTACAAGAGGCGATTAAAACGAGTGTTAATACCAGTGCTGTAAATAGGGAAAACTTTTTCATGAATCTATACTCCTTGGGCTAATTTATTAAAACCTCACTATTCTAACAATATCTAACTATATAGGGAGTAAGTCAACCTTGAAAAGGACCACTTCCCTTTTTCGTCAGAAGTTAAGGGCAACTTTTTTAGTCACTGCGAACCAGAGCGATTCAACCAGTTCAATTGTGGAGCGCTTAATTTCGACCATGATGCGGTCAATCGTCTCTTTAATGGGGTGCTGTTGGGGTTTACTCACCTCAAAGGGTTGGTCAGGCGTGTAGTTGAGGCGCTCCTCTTTAGTTGCCTTAAACTCCTCCATTTCCCACTCTTCGTAGGAGTAGTTTTCTAATACCGCAGAGCGTAACTGTGCATCAAGGAGGGGAAAGAACTCAATTTCAGAGACTTCGCCAACCCGGGAGACCGAGGTAGCAAAGGTGGAGAGGTCTTCCTTTGAACCCTTGTTGGGGAGGATAAACCCAATCGCTTTACTCTCCTCATCACGGTAATCGAGGACCACTTTGAAGAAATCGTTGGGGATAGATACCTCATTTTTGCCAATCGAATCGTAGGGGCCATCGGTCAAAATTGGTCCTGTTACGACATAAACTGCCCCCTCAGTTGCTGCCATGTTACGGACAACCGCCTCTAATTTAGCCCAGATTCCCCTATTAAAAGAGGGGTCTTGGGGGCTCATGTTGCTCATATAGAACGAATCGGAGAGCGACTCTTCCGACCAGGAGAGGTCGCCAGCGGGGGCGAGGTGCCCCCGGTCATACCCCGACCCGCGGTAATCGGCAAGGGTTGCAGAGCCACTCTTAATTGAGGGGTCAGCTCTGAAATTATCGGCTCTTTCGTAGACCCCATAAACCTCATCTCTCGTCAATTCATAAGCAACCCAGCGTGGCTGTTCATGCTCCTCACTGTAGACAAGGGAGAAGCCGGTGTGGAGTATTAACTCCTCACCCTCCTCCAGGAGTGGAAATTCGAGGCCAACTATAACTGTTGGTGCCCCTCGATCGTACTCCTCTACCGATGGGGTGATTATCCAAAGGACCCCATAGGCGACAACTAAGATAGCTACCAAGATACCGATGCGTTTTAGTAACTTACCACTTCTCTTCTTCATACCTAATCCTTAACTCTAAATCTTTTACCATACCTTATTACAATCAATCCACAAATAATCAAGAGGATGAGGTCGCTCCAAATGGGGGGGGCTTCTAAAGTAAACCAGGCATCGCTAGTTAAAGATGAGCCTTGGTAATTGACTATTAAGGCTAAGAAGAGGTTGTTGGCAACATGGGCTCCGATGGCCGCTTCTCCCCCCTGATGGTTGGTTGTCATCATCATTAAGACAAAGCCCGCTAGAAAGTAGTAGAGGAGGGGAATTATTTTGATAGGAGCTTGGGTCACTTCAACGTTAAAGAGGTGGAAGAGGGTAAAAAACAGACCAGATAGCACACTAATTAAGAGATTGCTCTTTAAGCGCCCCTCTAACATCCTCCAGAAGGTGATGCGAAAGAGGAGCTCCTCAATGTACGATTGAAGGGGTGTTACCACTAGCGCTACTGCCATAAAGAGGAGGCGACTTGAGAGGCTCTTAGGGGGGGAGTAGGTGATGGAGGAGGGGGAGAGGATGAGCATAAAGAGGGCAATGGCAACAGTCCAGACTCCATAGGAAAAGAAGAAGAGGGGCCAGCGAAAAGTGGAGGAGTCGGTGACAAAGACCTTTAGAGGTCTTTTTACTACCCACCTAATAAAGATTCCTAAAACAAGGGCTAAAAGGATGAAGTGGATGTGTTGAAGGAGGTAGTGGAGGAGGGGGGTGGGGGTAACATTAAAATACTCAACGAGCCCTCCCAAGAGGGTCGTTAATTGGCTACCAAAAACTAACCAAACAGAGATTATCAAGACGAGGGCTATAATCCACTCTAAAAGGGAGAGTCCCTCGTGATTCTCTTTCTCCATGCCCTTGAGTATACCACTTTTAGTGTTATACTCAAACGTATGATTGTTAAAAGCGTCCAAGAGATGAAGGGGGCAATTTTTACCAGCCTTAGGGATAGAGAGATTGTGACAATCTTCCCCACCGAAATAGCTCGTCGTTACTGGATCAACCGCTTTGTTATGGAGGAGAGGGAGGGGGTTGTACGCCTCGACTCTACTTTAGCATGGGACGCCTTTAAGGGTAAGTTTCTCCCCAAGCAGAGCGAAATTCCAGCTAACAACCTAATTAGAGAGCTCTTTGTCCTCCAATTTTTAAGAGATGAGGCAGCTTGTCGCCCCTTAAAGTGGTTTTGGTACCGCGACTACCCCGAAGAGAGAGAAAACCTTGCTTCAGCTATTCGCCTCTTAATCTCTTCCCTAAAAGAGTTGGAAAATGTAGAAAATCTGCCCGGAGATTATCGCCATGATGCTGAGCTAATTAAGGGCCACTACACCCAATTTCTCCAAGAGAGGGGGCTCTATGATCCCCTCTTCCTCGCCCCTTCACTCGAGAACTTTAGTGAAACACAACAGCGCTACCGCCTCTTCTTCCCCGAGGTGTGCCGCGGGTGGTGCGAATTCTCTCAGATGGAGAATTTCCCACCTTTTTTAGAGACGGTCACAGTTGAAGAGGGGGAGCGCCCCTCCTTAGAACTCTTTTCCAACGAGTTGATGGAGGTGCGGGAAAAACTAAATACCATCAAGAATCTGGTGGAAGAGGGGATTGACTACAGTGAGATAGTGATCAGTGCCGGTGACCTTGAGAGGGTTAAACCCTATCTTGAACACGAGGCAACCCTTAGAGGGATTCCCCTCACCGTGGTTAAAGGGGACTCCCCCTTACACTATGGACCGGGGAAGTTTTTTAGTCGTCTAGCTAATCTCTACACCTCTAACTTCTCACCCAAAGCTATGCGTTCCCTCCTTTTGGAGCAACAAATTGGCTGGAAGGAGTACTCGCGTCACACCGCTCTTTTAGAGAAGGGGATTGAGTACAATGTGACTCGGGGGGCTATCCCCGATAGTAGCGATGAGTGGATTTGGAAACTGGGAGCTGCAAAGGAGAACGAATTACTCGAGTGGTATAAAACTCTCAAAAGGGGAGTTATTGCTTTGATGCGGGCCTCAAATATGGGGAGCCTCTTTAGGGCCCTCTTTGCCCTCCAAGACTTCCTCCTTCTCCCCGAAGGGTTTGCCCCTCAAGGGGAGATTAACCACAACGTCTACCTCTTTATAATCGACCTCTTTACAGCTGTGGGGGAGAGTCTCAAGCTTTGTCAAATGGGGGAGGTGGAGAATCTTTTCCAGTTCCTTCTGAAGTATGTGGGGAAGCAAAACTACATCGAAAACCGCCCCATAGTAGGGGTCGCTGTCTACGACTACAAAGTGGCGGTGGGGATCGCCCCCCCTTACCACTTCTTAATCGGGTGTGACCAGCGGGCAACCGAGATTAGGGGTCTGCCTCTCCCCCTCCTCCACGAATCGTACATGGAGATTGACGATGAGGAGAGTGAGAGCGATATCTTCTTAAACCACTACCACTATTCGGGGGAGAGGGTTGTCTTCTCCTCTTCTAAACTACTCTTTGGAGGAGAGAGCACCTTAGTCCCTATCTGGTTCACCGGGAGGGTCACCGATGCCTCCTACAAACCATCGAAAGATCTTCTTGTGAGAGAGGAGCGACGTTGGGCGGGGAGTAAGGAGATAGTATTTACCCCCTACCAACATCAAAAAAGGTGGCTAGAGAGAGCCTCTAAGAGCGCCTTTACCCTCCCCATTTACGACTTAGCTATTAAGCGGGGCTTCTTTCCCCTATGGGAGCGTGCAGTTGGCAAGGAGGGGTTACTCCACCTCTCAGCGACCCAAATCGACACCTATAACGACTGCCCCTTTAAGTGGCTCTCCAATTACCTATTTAAGATTAGAAAGGGGAATTACGACACCCTCTCTATCGACCACTTAAGGGTTGGTCAGCTCCTCCATTCGATTATCGCCACCTTCTTTACCAAGATAGAGACTTTTGATTACTCCAAGAGCGATACTTATATAGAGCTAATCGAGGAGATAGCGCTAAAGGAGTTTGAAGAGTACCGTAAAATGCCCTACAGTAGCCCCGATACAACCCTCCTCTACCTTAAGCGACGTCATAGCGATGAACTAAAGGTGTTTATAGAGAAGGAGGGGAAAGATTTCGACCTCTACTCCTCTTATGGCTTAGAGCTCACTTTAGAGGAGGTGAATCGGAAAGAGGGGTATCACCTCCTAGGGAGAATCGACCGAGTGGCAACTAAAGATGGATTGGTTGCTGTGATTGATTATAAGAAGGGGGTTGCCCCTACTAAGGGGAAGAATACTGAAATAGTCTCCTCCTTTCAGCTCCCTGTCTATGCCAAACTTATTGAGAGCCAAGGAGAACTAGAAGAGGTTGACAGGGCCGCTTTCTACTCCTTCTCAAATGGGCGATACAGCTTTTATTGGAAAGAGAAGGATCGGGAGTGCCGTGATGATCTAGTGGCAATCCTTGATCAAAAAATTCACGCTATGATTCAAGATTTAAAAGTTGGGGCCATTGGGGCGACCCCTTCGCAAGAGGCGTGTAGCCTATGTGACTATCGCCAAGTTTGTCGAAGGAGGTTTGCCCTGCCATGAGTGCTTCCACCATATTTAACCAAAAAATTAGGGACCTTGGAGATAGTGAACAAATTGCAGCAATTAATTGCAATACCAACTGCGTCGTCACCGCTGGAGCTGGCTCGGGGAAGACGATGGTCCTCTCTTACCGCTTTATACGCCTGATTGTTGAAAAAAGGTGCCATGTTGATGAGATTCTCACCCTCACCTTTACTCGCCTCGCTGCAGCTGAGATGTACACGAGAATTCAAAAAGAGCTCCACAATCTCACAGATGACGAAGATATTGAGGAGGAGTTGAAACTCTTCACCAAAGCGACCATCACCACTATAGATGCCTTTTGTCACCGCATTGTTGCCTCCGACCCCACCCGCTACGGGCTTCCAGCCGACTTTGTCCTCGATGAAGAGGAGAGTCGGGTGATGGCTAAAGAGTGTGCCCTTGCCCTATTCAGAGAGGAGCCCAACCATCCTGGCTTAGTCGCCTTGGCAACCTACGCCTCTCCCGATAGCTTGATGGACCAGTTATTGGTCCCCTTAGCAATTAAACACTTCCACCCCTCCTCCTCTTCCTTCAACAAAGAGAAGATGGAAGTTTTAGTCATTGACCAGTTCATCTCTCACTACCAAGAGTGTGTGGAGGGGTTTTTAGGGGTTGTTAACGCCCTCTTGAAAATTGTCCACACAACCCCTCTCTACTTCAAGAACTTACCCATTCTCCAAGAAATTGCCTCTAAAGGGGGAGAGTTGAGCGACCCTGCAAAGTTTGGGAACCTCAGCTCCTACTACACTTCACTCAAGGTTGAAAAACTAAAAGGGGGTGACGAAGGGACCCGCATCGAGTACAACGCTTTGGTCGATATCTTTAGGCGTTATAATCAAGCGCTCCTTCTAGCCGACTCTGCCCTAGCCAACCGCAAGATGCTCACCGACACCTACTCGTTTTTAGAGCACTACTACTACCGTTACCTAAAAGCTAAACGGGAGCGAGGGGTTGTGAACCATGGTGACATCGCGGCAATGGCTCTCGATATCTTAATCAACAACGCCACCGTACGCCGCTACTGGCAGGGGCGCTTTCGCTACATCTTGGTCGATGAATTTCAAGACACCAACCGCCTCCAAAAAGATTTGGTCTACCTCTTAGCTGCCAAAAGTGACTTTGAGGGGGAGGGGGTCCCCCCTCCCAATGCCCTCGTAAGTGATAAACTCTTCTTTGTGGGCGATGAGAAACAATCAATCTACCGCTTCAGGAATGCCGATGTAAGGGTCTTTAAGCGCCTAGGGAAGGAGATTGTAGCTAGTGGTGGTCAAAAGATCTTACTGAAGCATAACTACCGTAGTGAACCAGCCCTAGTCTCTTTCTACAACGTTCTCTTTGAAAAGATTATGGGAGAGAGTACAGCGGAGTACGAGGCTCAGTTTAAGGAGTTAGGGATGCGGGGAGCTACCCCCAAATTAACCCCTAAGATTGAGTTCCACTTTAAAGAGTTGCCTAAAGATGACCAACCAATCATAGAGGAGGAGGGAGAGTTGGCCACAGCGGTGGAGGCAGAAGCCTACGCCATCCAAGAACTAATTAAAAAAATGGTTGATAGTGATGCCTACCTCATAAGGGGGCAAGAGGGGGTAAGACGTCCCGAACACAAAGACATTGCCATCCTCCTGAGGACAGTCTCTAATCAACTCTACTACGAAAAGGCGCTAAGGGCGGTGGGGATTCCCTACACCCTCTCAGCAGTTCAGTCGCTCTTTTTAGAAGCCCCTGCCAACGACCTCTACAACTTCTTGCAACTCCTAGTTTTCCCCGATGATAAGCTTGCCTATACAGCACTATTGCGCTCCCCCTTCTGCTACTTGAGTGACGATACTATCTTCCTTCTTCTCGACAAGTGGGATGGGGTCCCCTTCGCCCACTCGCCCACAAGTGATACCGAGATAGCCAAGTTTTTAGCAGCCAAAGAGCTCTTTGAGAGACTCCAAGAGTTGGCTAAAACAGCCACTATTACCGACTTAATCACCCTCCTCTGGTATGAGGGGGGGTACCGTAACCACCTTCTTCGCGATAGTAGCTACCAAGTCTACCTTGAACACTTCGATTACCTCTTTGAGTTGGCTCTCACCTTCGACCGTCGCCGAGAGGGGTTGAGTGAATTTCTCGACTTCTTACGCCCCCTATTAGGCGAGAAAGAGCGCCTTGACGAGATTGAACCTTTAAAGGCGATAGAAGAAGGTGTGAAAATCTTAACCATTCACAAGTCAAAAGGGCTGGAGTTCCCTATTGTCATTGTGGCTAATATGGGGACGATACCTCGAGCCCCCGAGAAGCCTGGCTGGCACGAGATGGAGGTGGACGATGAACTGCTCATTATTCCCAACCATATGCCCCCTGTCGACAAAAAGCGCAACCTCCTCTATGAGCTCTACCAAGAGGAGGAGGGGCGGATGGAGAGTGCTGAGATGAAGCGTCTCTTCTATGTGGCACTAACTCGCGCAGAGAGCCACCTTTGCCTCTTTGGGTGTCAAAATAGGTCCAATCTGGGAGAAAAAGGGGTTGATAGTAACTTCTTAGCCCTCTTTAAGGAGACTCTCGATAGCTTAGGAAAAGTGGACAACCTAGAGAAATATCCAATTGGCGACATCAAAACCGATGAACTCAAATCATCTGTAAGCCAGGCAGACCTCAAAAAGAGGGTGGATAAGATGGGTAAATTTTACCAAAAGGTAAAAGAGAACAAAGCCCCCCGCCGTCTCTCCTATAGTGTCAGCGAGTACACTAAAGGGGAGAGAGAGGGGGAGGGGATTTTACTACCTCAACTTGAGATTGATTCCCTCCTTGAGAATTACTCTATTGCAGCCCCCTTTGGTACTTGGACCCACGCTCTAATTCAAGCAACTATCGAGAGGGGGGAAGAGCGTCTCACCAGTGAGGAGTGTTTAGAACTAATTCCTAAAGAGATCTCGAGACTGCGCCTCTCATCGGCCAACTTAGTTGCCTTAAGTGGTGCCGCTTACACTCTGGCTGAGGGCTTCCTTCAAAGTGAGCTCTATAGAGAACTCAAAAGGGGTAACCCTCTAAGCTTTGAGAGTGAGGTCCCCTTCGCCTATAGAGCAGAAGAGGGGGTGGTGGTCAACGGCGTGATAGACCTTCTCGTTAGGTATAGTGATGAAATTAAGATTGTTGACTTTAAAACTGATGCGTATCTCTTTAAAGATCTCCACCAAGGACAGCTACGCCTCTATCGGGAGGCTATGG
>DUOJ01000049.1 GCA_012838895.1 Spirochaetales bacterium | reverse complement strand
TTTATCAGCGACGGGTAGAAAATAGTGACTAAAATTCACCCGTTGCTGATATTTTGGATTTTTCAGGCTCTACCCTCTCAATAACTCCTAAAGCAAGTGCTGGATTAATATAAGATTTTCTAAAATGTTCGGCATTTTTCAGCCCCATAGTTAGCTGCAATTCAGATCGGCTCATTTCCCCCTTTAGATGATGTAATAATCGTTTGACTTCCGTGGTAGCTTCCGTGGTAACTTCCGTGGTAGCTTCCATGGGAAAGAAGGTTACGGTGACTCCAAGCTTGGAATCAGACTTCCAAATTGGAGGTGGAAGTCCTTTTTCGACACATTTTCTCACCATAAGGAGACTACCAGCGAGATAGAAGTTAATTTTTAGAAAGCAGATAGGAGCCAATATATAATTTATCAACTTCAAGATTTTAACACTTAGTTTAATTTTTATTATATATACATATTTTATGTATGTTATTCTAGTCTACTTTAAACTTGACTATAGTTTAACCATATTTTACTATACATAGTATAAATATGTATTCTTCCATGTTCAAATTAGAGGTAAAGGTAAAATGGCTAAAATTGATAATGTATTACAAGAAGGTATTCTCTTTAACCGTAAGTACCTAAATAGGCATGGTATTACCAACACGGCTATAGATTACTATCTTAGGTCAGGAAAAATAGAGGCCATTCTACACGGGCTCTACAGAAAACCAGGACCTCCCCTTAAATGGGAGAATATCGTCTACTCCTTAGAACTAATGGGTCATAAGGTTCATGTGGGACATTTATCAGCTTTAAGTTATCACGGTCTTTACCATTATCTAAAATTGGGACCTTCATCTTTAGATAAAATAAGATTATATAGTTCATCTCAACTCCCTACATGGGTAAATAACTTAGATCTTTATCCAAAGTTCTTGTTGATGAAGCAAAATCCATTTTTGGAGAATTATACAGGCACAACAGAAATTCCATTTGGGACATGGGATTGGCCAATAAAATACTCTACTGCTGAGCGAGCTTTTATTGAATCTGTAAGCACAGTAAAAACAGAGGAAGAGATAATAGAACTAAAACTAATGGTGGAAGGAGCGGTAAATTTGAGACCAAAGTTATTGCAACAGCTGTTGGAAGAGTGTCATAACATAAAAGCTAAAAGGCTTTTCCTATACCTAGCAAGAGAGGTTGCCCACCCTTGGTATAACTATCTTGATTTAACCAAAATCGACCTAGGTTCAGGGAAAAGGCAAATCGTACAAGGAGGGGTATTAGACCCAGAGTTTCTAATAACAGTTCCTAAGGAAGTAAACAGTGGACAAGAAAACTCCATATTTTAATCAAATTAAATTGCTGGTTCAAATACTCCCACTCCTCAATAACCATTCATGTTTTGCATTAAAAGGTGGAACTGCGATTAACCTTTTTTATAGAGATATGCCCCGCCTTTCGGTAGACATTGATTTGGTTTATATCCCTATTGGGGAGAGAGAACCATCCTTAATTGATATTAGTGGCAACTTAAGCAAGCTTGGAACTTCAATTAAATCCAATATTAAAGGTTCAACCGTGCAATATTTAAAGTTAAAACATACTTCTCATATCAATAAACTAATTGTCACTGTTGAAAATGCAGTTGTGAAAGTTGAAGTGTCACCAGTTTTACGTGGCACTGTTTATGAACCTAAATTGATGAAAATATCTAATGCTGTTGAAGAAGTTTTTGGGTTCGCGCAGGTAAAGATAGTCTCTTTTGAGGATCTTTTCGCTGGAAAAATTGTGGCAGCTTTAGACAGACAACACCCGAGAGATCTTTTTGATATAAAATTGCTTTTTGAACAAGAAAGGGTAACTAATAGATTGAAAGAAGCATTTATAGTCTACCTTATTTCACACAATAGGAAGATTATTGAAATTTTAAATCCATCGCAACTCAATTTAAAGAAAGCATATACATCTAGTTTTGAAGGAATGTCGAATATAGATGTAGATCTTCAAGACTTGATAAAAACCAGAACTGCCCTAATAGAAAGAGTGAATTCCTTACTTGATAATCGAGATAGAGAATTTTTAATTAAATTTAAGGAAGGAATCCCTGATTGGACCTATTTCAGTGTACCCCATATAAAAGAATTACCGGCTGTTAAATGGAAAATTATGAACTTAAATAAGGTAAAAAGAGATAAAAAGCGGCAAATGATTTCAAAGTTAGTAAACATTTTTGGAATGTAAAATTTTTTATAAATAGTAACCCATTTGGATAAAGGGTATTTTTGTCCAACTTTTAGGGGTCACTGTAAAACCGACCAGTTGGCAGCCAATTTGCTAATTCCTCTTAAATCGTACCAAGAATTTACTAGGCGAGGTAGCTTCCCTATCGATAAAATCAGAGAGTTTGCTACTACTATGGGAGTCCCCCCTTTCATTGTAATTGGAAGGCTCCAAAAAGAGGGGCTGTTAAGCTACTCAGCATATACTGAAGAGAGGGTTAATTATAATTTAGAGGTTATTGCTTAATCCTAATGGGTAAACAACCAAGCTAACCCATAGACTATCCCAATTAGGAGTAATATTACTGGTGTAAAGACGAGAAAGGCGCTGATGAGCATCGCTAGGAAGTCGCCCTTCTCTAGTTCAACTTTCTCTTCCCTCCTATGGCGCTCTTCAGCCCCTTTTACATCTAAAACACGTTTAATCTTGCGTGGAAAAAGCATCTCGCTTAATTCTCCTCTTGCCCCCCTATCAGTGGATGGTGACACGCCACATAGTGGTTCTCCTCCAGCTCACGCCATTGGGGAACTACGTGGGTACAAATCTCTGTCTTATAACGACAGCGGGTATGAAATTTACACCCCTCAGGTGGTCTAATGGGGCTGGGAATATCGCCCTCTAGGAGCATCATATTCTCATCCTGTCGCTTCTCAGTGGTAGGAATGGCTGCTAAGAGAGCCTCAGTATAGGGGTGGAGTGTTCTGGTGAAAATATTCTCTGCAGGGGCAAGTTCTACAAGGTTCCCCAGATACATCACTCCGATACGGTCACTAATGTACTTAACTACTGCCAAGTCGTGGGAGATGAAGAGGTAGGTTAAATTTGACTTCTCTTTCAAATCCCTTAATAGGTTAATGATTTGAGCTTGAATTGAGACATCCAGTGCTGATACCGCCTCATCACACACCACAAATTGGGGATTAAGGGCGAGGGAGCGGGCAATTCCAATCCTCTGCCTCTGTCCTCCCGAGAACTGGTGGGGGTAGCGGTGAATCATATAGGGGGCTAAACCACACTCCTCCATCACCTTCATCACATACTCTTGCATCTCCTCCCCATCCTTCTTGAAGAAGCGGTGGGCCAAGAGCCCCTCCCCAATGATTTGTCCCACCGTCATCCTAGGGTTGAGCGATGAGTAGGGGTCTTGGAAGATTAATTGGAGATCTTTTCTTAAAAGGCGCATTTCGTTGAAGGAGAGGCGTGAGAGGTCAATGCCGTTATCACGGAGTGCTTCATGCTTAGCAAACTCTGGGTTATCGCTAAATTCTCCCCTCAGGGTATCGAGAAATTGGTTAGCTTTAGCTAGACTGAGTGCCACCTCTTCAAGTTCTGTCGTTAGATTATTGTGTTTCTCTCTAAGATTAGCCAACTGCTTCTCTGTGGCTGAGCTCCCCTTTTCACGCTTTGCTTGGCGCCTAATTTTACGCTCCAGTTCGGCTATATCAAGATTGAGGTCGAGAATTTCTTCATCGAGGCGGTGGTGTTCATTACTATAATTGTAGACATCGAGAAGAGCGGGGGTAAATCTCTTTAGATCTTCAACAATGATGAAGCCTCCTATTATCTGAACGATGTCGAGATAGGCATTTCGGCAGAGCTTCTCAGCCTCTAGGGAGGTGTTTAAGGCAGTAAAGACGGAGCGGGGCTCTTGAGAAGCATCATCTTTAAGGCGCTCGTAGGTCGCTACACTCTCGGCATGCCTCTTCTCGAGCTCCCCGAGTCGATCCTTTAGTCTCTGCAAATTCATAATTGTATCTTTTACATAGGCGGGGGCTAAATCATCGAGGGAGCGCCCATAGTAGAGGGTCTTCCCATCTGTTTGGTGATAGAGCTGCAAAAGAACCCTACCAAAGGTCGACTTGCCACACCCCGACTCACCCACCAAACCGAGGGTCTCCCCTCTATAAATCTCAACATCGACCCCATCAACGGCCCGCACTGCAAGCCCTTTTACTTTAAGGGGGAAGTGTTGCTTTAAGTTTCTTATTTTAAAAAGTACCTTATTTTCGCTCATTTCGGGCCACCTTGTCTGGGTAAAAGCAACGGATAGTGTGACCTTCAGCCACACCCTCTAGTGCAGGATGTTCGCTCCGACACTTATCGGTAGCGTACTTACAGCGGGGTGCAAAGAAACACCCCGTAGGGAGGTCTAATGGGTGGGGAACCACCCCTGGGATAACCTCCAACTTTGTTTGAACAGCTGTGTCTAAGCGGGGAATAGAGAGCATCAACCCCTCGGTGTAGGGGTGGGAGTATTGGCCTGGAGTGAAGATGGTCTCAACCGAAGCCATCTCAACTACCTCGCCACTATACATCACGGCTACATCGTCAGCCATCTGATTTATTACCCCCAAATCGTGGGTAATGAAGAGGATGGCGGTCCCCTTCTCCCTTTGCAGGTCGTTCATCAGCTTCAAGATCTGAGCTTGAATAGTCACATCAAGAGCTGTTGTGGGCTCATCAGCAATTAAGAGGTCGGGCTTACAGGCTAACGCCATGGCAATCATCACCCGCTGGCGCATCCCCCCCGATAACTGGTGGGGGTACTGCTTGGCGACCTCCTCTGGGTTCGGAATCTTAACGTCAGAGAGCATTCTCCTCGATTGGAGAGCAGCCTCTTTTTTATCCATATCTTGGTGGGCCATAAAGGCCTCACTGATCTGCTTCTCTATGGTGAAGACGGGGTTTAGGCTCGTCATCGGCTCTTGAAAGATAACCGAAATAGCATTGCCCCTTATCGCATACATCTCTTTTTCGGTGAGGGAGGTGAGCTCCTGCCCCTTAAAGTAGACCTCGCCTTCGGCAATGTAGCCATTACCATCAAGGAGTTTCAAAATTGACATAGCAGAGACTGACTTACCGCAGCCACTCTCTCCTACAACACCTAGGGTTCTCCCCTCCTCTACAGTGTAGGAGACACCGTTAACGGCCTTAACGATTCCCCGTTTGGTATTAAAATATGTGTGTAGATCTCTTAATTCTAATAAAGGCACGTGCTCTCTCCTATCTGTCATTCGATTTGGGGTCGATTGCATCACGCATTCCATCCCCTGCCATGTTGATACTCACTGTACACAAACTCAGTGCAATCGAAGGGAAGACCCAGCGCCACCAATATTGGGCCATAACCGTTGAGTCGTTACACCCATAGAGCATGTTACCCCAAGTGGCATTGGGTTCGTTGACTCCGAAGCCCAAGTAGCTCAACGAAGATTCGTAGAGCATACAGAGGGCAAAACTGAGGGTCAAATTGACCAAAACAACGGTAATTACGTTGGGCAGGATATGTTTAAAGATAATCTTCAGTTCGGTTATCCCCATCGCTTTGGCTGCCGTTACAAACTCTTGCTCCCTAGCTGACAAAATCTGACCCCGTACGAGGCGCGCTAGGGAGGGCCAAGAGAGGAGACCTAAGATCACCATGATCATCGATATCCTCCCTGTCTCCGAAATCTTACTCCCAATAATAGCCGAGAGGATCATCGCTAAGGGGAGGAAGGGGATGGCGTTGACAACTTCAGCCAAACGCATAAAGAACATATCGATTTTTCCCCCATAGTACCCCGAAATAGACCCCACTATAATGCCAATTATTCCCGAGATGATAACGGCAATAGCCCCAATCGTCAGGGTGACTCTCCCCCCACTAAGGAGGCGGGTGAAGAGGTCACGGCCATACTGGTCGGTCCCCATTAGGTACCCCTTCAATCCCCAAGTGTGGATCTTCCCATTCTGGTCTACTGCATAGTTTTGGAAGTAAGAGCTGGTTATCGAAACAATGTTTTTAAGGCGTGGGGCTTTAGCCTGTTTATAGTTATTCCTCCCCCAAGAGGTGACCGAGCCATCATCCATGAGAACCGTGAAGTGGCCCCTTCCTGCACTGATTTGGACAGCTTTGCCTTGAACTTGACTCGGAATCTCCTGCACGCCATAGTCATCCCCACCCCAGATGTAAACTTTTCCGTCGCTAGTGACAACGCCGGCAGAGCGCTCACTAAGGGCGATATCGACCACCTTTCCCTGTATTTCTGAAGGGATATAAGAGAAGGGGGTCTCTTTGGGACTCAATATGACAACCTCACCCGACTTGGTAA
>DUOJ01000048.1 GCA_012838895.1 Spirochaetales bacterium | reverse complement strand
GGCATCGATGCAGGACTAATCCACGCAAGGGACTATGTCAACCTAATAGCAGAAATTGATGTGCCCAAAGTTGCTCAAAGGAAACATGAGCCTCGTCGTGTTAAACGCCTTATGCAATCGGTAGCTAGAAATATCTCAAATGAAGCCACCTATACCACTTTAGCCCAATCTAATGTAAATGCAGAGACTATTGTTACCTATATGGAGGCTTTAGAGAGACTACTAGTGGTAGAGAATTTACCAGCTTGGTCGCCCCATATCACTACAAGTGCAACTCTTAGAAAAAGTCCTAAACTCCACTTCTGTGACCCTTCATTAGCAATTGGAGTTTTGTCACTTTCGGTTGATGCCCTAAAGAAAGACCTCAAATATGTGGGGTTCCTCTTTAAATCGATGGTAATTAGAGATCTAAGAATCTATGCTGATAAACTTGGGGGTAAAGTTTATCACTATCGTGATTCTAGTGGTTTAGAAGTTGATGCCATAATAGAGTTTCCTAACTCCTCTTGGGCTGCCTTTGAGATAAAAATGGGGTTTATAGCTCAAGATGAAGGAGCCAAAAACTTGTTAAAGCTAGCGGAGAAGATAGACTCTTCTAAGAGCTCTAAACCACTCTCATTAGCTGTGATTGCTTCTAATGGCTTTGCCTATGAAAGAGCTGATGGGGTAAAGGTAATCCCTATTAACACCCTTACAGTTTAAAATCACCCTATCTTAATAGAGCGCCCATTCAGTGTTATATCCCCTAGTTCAATATTACACTCTTTAGCAAAAGCATAGACCTCTTCGCGTTGCTGGTAGAGCTCATAGGGGTGGTGGGAATCACTGTTAGCTATTACTTTGACATCATAGGCAGAAACCAGTTCCCAAAACTCCCTTCTGGGATAGGGGTAGCGCATCCCTTGAGGTGTTTTAACTTTACCCTTCCTAAGACCGTTACCGTTAATTTCTAGAGGAATCTGGTGCTCCTGGGCGCTCTCTATGATAGCTTTAGCTACCTGAAGAGCCTCCTTATCCCAGTCGCGGTAGAAGGCGCAGTAGAGGTCGGGATGGACTGCGTAGTCGTAGATTCCACTCCTCAACATATCTACATAATCATCGACGTAGTCGTAGAGGAAGCGCCTCTCTGGATTGAGATAGGGGACATAGGTATCGTCTACAAAGTGGACACCTCCACAGAGGTAGTCAACCTTTCTGGAATCTTTGAGGTCCCGGTAGTATTCATTCCACTCTTGTAAGTTGTCACACTCAAAACCGGCTAAGATTTCAATTGAATCTTCAGCCTCTTGGAGAGAGCGACACTCCCCCAAATAGGTCTCTAATTCGCTGTAATCCATGCGGCTCCGTGAGTGGAGGTTATTGGGCAATGGTGCGTGCTCAGAGAAGCCAAGAAGAGTTATAGAGCCCTTCTTAGCCTCTGCTACGTAATCCTCTAGTTGACCACTACCGTGGCCACAGTAAAACGAGTGGGTGTGTAAATTCACCTCACGAGATTTATAAACGTTGTGCATGGTGGACATTATCCCCCATAATTTAAGTTATGACTAGACTATCTGGTCTCTCCCCTCTTTAAGGGTCTTAGTCCACCAAGCTAGATGGTCGAGCATATCTATAGTAAGGGGCTCTAAGTAGGTACACTCCTCAATCTTCTTCTCCCCAAACATAACTGAGAAGAAGTCGACCCCTTGGAGGTAGACAGCGTTTCTCAAAGCAGCCATGTGGAGTTCATTACATACTAAGCGCAGTTGCTGGACAGCTCTTGATCCACCCAGACTGCCATAGGCGAAGTAAGCCGCCGGCTTACGCGCCCACTCGGTAAAGGTGTAGTCGAGTGCATTCTTAAGGACTCCAGGAATCCCACCATTGTACTCAGCTACTATAAAAATATAACCATCGAGGCTCTCAATCTTAGCTTGCCACTCTTTGCCGATAGGGTCGTTAACCTCTAGGGTCCCATTAGGGGCCGCTTCGTTAAAGAAGGGGAGAGGATAATCTTTGAGGTCGATGATTTCGAAGTTCAAATCGTCTCTTTTAGAGGCGATATTATATACATATTCGGCCGCCTGTCTGCCAACTCTGGCATCGCGCGTGCTGCCGATAATAATACCTATATTTAAGTTACTCATAACGGTGTTCTCCTTACCACGAAGATAAGAAGACCACTTTTCAACGTCAATTGGTAATCTGTTATCTATTAGTTATCACTATCGTTGTAGAAGAACTCACACATCCAAGCGTCGCAGTACCCCCCCATCGAGATAAGGTCCCCTTTCAAGAGGGCTTTTACCGCCTCTGTGGCATCTCCTTTAGCGCCAATGACAACATTTAAGCCGGCTAGAGTAGAGTTCTGTCCAGCTGTCTTCCCCATGTTACCAACGATAACCGTGTCGACCCCCCACTTGGCGACAATCTCGGGGAGTTCACAGGGGCGATGCCCAGGGTTGGGTATCTCAACTGTCTCACTGATCTTCTTTCCATCAGTTTTGAAGACGAGAAAATGGTCGCACAGTCCAAAGTGTTCACTAATTTTCCCTTTATCAATGGCTACTGCTACGGTCCCAATCCTATTTTTCATATCTCTCACCCTCTCCTGAGTCGCTAATTATTTATCTATAAAACAAGAATGGGTCTTTTAGGTTGTTATGTCAAGTTATTTATAGAGACAATTGCTTATTCCATAGCGATATATCACCAAACACTTGTGATATATTGGAAAGATTAAAACTAGCTTATACTCCCCTATTCTCAAATATGTAATTGAATATTGGAGATGAACAAAATCTTCTACTTAAATAATCTAGAGACAACCTAATCGATGAAGAGACAGTTGCAGAACTACTAAAACTATTTAATAGACTCCCAACGACTTTGGATATGAGATCTCTGTTTGACAAGAAGCAACCAATGATTTCCCAACGGCACCAGAGAGTCCAAGCAATTTAATCTAAATTTCTGAACTCATGCTCAATCTGTTGCAAAAGAGTAATTCTAGCAACCTCTGGGTCAAATTGGCTATCAGCAACCGCTAGTATCCATGGAAAAGTTCTAATAATCCTCATAAGTGCAACACCTGCTGCTGATGGGGAGATTGATTGCTCATTTTTCCACCTAGCAAGAGTCCTCGCCGGGAGTTCTAAAGCACGTTCCATAGCTGCAGTTGTATACCCCATTGAATTGAGAGCCTCTATCATCTTAACCATAGAGGTTCGCTTGAGGGCCGTGAGTCCTTCTTGAATAACCAGATCATTATCATCATCATTTTCAACAAACCCACAATGAGTACAAACCTTATCTTTTATCTTAACAGTAGCAGTTCCACCATAAGGTTCACTGAGCACCATATCTTTTACTTCAATCGATACGCTATCTTTCCCACAGTATGAACAAATGGGTCTATCCATTATCAATCTCCCCTAAACGCAGCCTTTAGTGGCTGACATCCCTGACAAACTTTATTATACAATGTGTATAATATAAATCAATGGTCCTATCGCCAATGGAATATGAAATTAAAAAAATTCCATCTAAATATATGGGGTTAATGAAAGAGATTGGTTATTGTCTAGAGGGGCTAGCCAATCTAGCCCCTCTTTAGGTGGTAATTAGAAACTATAGGTAACCATGACCACGCCTTTAGAGAAGGCCAATGGTCCAGTCAAGATACGAGAATCGGCTACTTCGACCTTCGTAGAGTCTTTATCAAAATCAGCTTTGTTGGTGAATTGGACTAAGCCAGTAATATTGAGCCCTTTCAAGACATTGAAGTTTAAGAGGGGGCTTAAGGTGATTAGAACTTCTGTTTTCATATCATCACTAAAGTTGTTAATATCGGTTTCAACCATTAAGGCAACCTTATCTAATACGATAGGCATGTTGTAACCAACTATATACTCACCGTGATAGAACCAGCCATCGCCTTTGTAGCCACCCATCTCAAAGTTCCAAGCATCTTCTGCTTCTACATTGGTATAGCTTTGGTAACTTACCTCTTGGTAGACCCTAGCAAAGACACTGGCCCATTTAGAGGAGAAAAGGGCAGCTGTATCAAATTGGAGGGCAACACCAGCTTTCCCCTTGAGGTAGACCCCACTAACACTCTCTGACTCATACACAAGCGGGTCGTTAGCTGAACTAACAAATTGAAGCCCTTTTAGGGAGTCGGTTAAATCCCAACCTATCCCTAAGGTTCCCCCTAAGCTCACCTCAGCGACAGCGAGTGGGGTTAGGACCCCTTCAAGACTTAAGGTGCTACTCACAGGAGAAACACCCACTCTCCCCTTAACTTTTAGGTTGTTACCACTAGTTAAGAGTCCGCTCCCTTGAAGCATGGGGATCTTGAGGGCAGCACCAGCTTCAACTTTTACTTCAGGAGCACTGCTCCCTAAAAGTTTTACATCGTAGGACATATCAACAGCTGCTAAGAGAGAAACACTGAATATTAGAGTCAGTGTTAAAGCTAGAACTTTACCAAAGGAGGTCCTTTTACCTGCTTTCATTAGTTTGCTCCTTTCATGTTTGTCTATAACTCCCTTGAGCATATCATAACTTTTTGCGATGGCAAAGATGAAAGAGTCAAGTGTAATTGTTCCCCTTTTGAGACAACTCTTTTCTTGTATCTCGCCCTTTTCATGCTAGTTTATTTAAGCAAATACTTAATTGAATTGGGGGTCGACTATCTTAAAACTAGCTAACTATTTAAGGGCTCTAAACGATAAAACACGCTTAACTATCCTAAATCTACTCATCTCCAGTAACTACTGTGTGGGGGGAGTAGCTAGACGCCTAGAAATTAGTGAAGCAGCTGTCTCTCAACACATCAAGGTCCTAAAAGAGGTAGGTTTTTTAAGGGAGACTAAGGATAGCTACTTTACCCACTACCACGTAGAGAAAGAGATCTTAAAAGAGATCGCTTCAGCCCTAATTACCCTAAGTGAAACCCCCAGTGATGAGTCCCACACCTGCTCCTCTTACCAGAAGGAGAGGTGTCCCCTATGTCGATAAAGTAATAAAAAGGAGACATTAAGATGAGAAAAGTTGATGTACTAGTGGTTGGAGGTGGCGCCTCTGGGCTCCAGGCAGCCATAACGACTAAATCGACCTACCCCGATAAAGAGGTGGTAATGGTGCGCAAAGAGAAACAGGTACTAATCCCTTGTGGTATCCCCTACATCTTTGGCACCCTCGGTGAGAGTGATAAAAACATCCTCCCCGATAAAAATCTCACCAGTGTTGGAGTGGAGATTGTAATTGATGAAGTGACAGCTATTAACATTAAAGAGCACAGTTGCTCAACGGCCAGTGGTAATACCTATCAATACGAGAAGCTAATCTTAGCTTTAGGATCAGTTCCCACCCTCCCCCCTTGGCTTAAAGGTAGAGAGCTAGAGCACGTTTATACTATCCCTAAAAACAAAATCTATCTCGACGAGATGCTTGGCAAACTGAAAGATTTAAAGAAAATTGTCGTCGTAGGTGCCGGTTTTATTGGGGTAGAAGTTTCTGATGAACTAAAGAAGAAGGGCTACGATGTCACCCTAGTCGAACTCGAAGAGACAATCCTCAACCGCGCCTTTGACGAAGAGTTTGGTCGCATTGCTGAAGAGCACCTCTTAGAGCGGGGGGTGAAGGTGGTCACCGGTAAAGGAATCAGTGAGATTAAAGGGAAAGATGGCAAAGTTGACCATGTGGTCCTCACCAACGGTGAGACCATCGCCACCGATGCTGTCATCCTCTCGATGGGCTACTCCCCCAATACAGCCATAGCCAAAGAGGCTGGCATAGAGCTCAACGAATTCAACTTCATCAAAACGTGTGAGTATATGCGGGTCCTCCCCTGCACAACTGATATCGTAGCTGTCGGTGACTGTGCCGAAAAACGGGACTTCATTACCCGGAAGCTTGACCAAACTATGTTAGCCTCAACTGCCTGTGCTGAAGCCCGTACTGCCGGAATGAACCTCTACCACTTGAGCCCCTGTAAACCGTTTACAGGTACTATTGCCATCTATGCCACCGCTATTGGGGAGCACGCCTTTGGGACCGCCGGTATAACCGAGTTTAAAGCCAAACAAGAGAACTTCTCTGTTGTCAGTGGCTCCTTCACCGGTGTCGACACCCACCCAGGCAATCTCTCTCACACCCACAAGCAGATGGTTAAGCTGATAGTCGCCTCCGACTGTGGAATGATCTTAGGGGGCGAAGTCTACGGAGGGTACAGTACCGGAGAGTTGACCAACGCTATTGGCTTCTTAATCCAAAACAGGGTCACTACCAAAGCTCTCCTAACAATGCAAATTGGGACCCACCCCCTCTTAACTGGCTCACCTGCAGCTTACCCCTTAATCAAGGCCGCTGAGGTGGTTTTCAAAAAGTTGCGCTAATATTGCATACCCCATAATAGTAAAGTATTATGGGGTATGAGTCGCTTCGAGATAACCAACGATTTCCTCCGACAACACAGTATGTTTGGGGGCTTGAGTGAAGCAGAGCTCTCCCTAGTGCGTCCCCGCTTGATAGAGCAAATCTACCCTGTGGGGAAGGCCCTTTTAAATCAAGGTGAGCCCAACAGCACCGTCTACTTCATCGTGAGTGGTGAGGTTAAAGTAGTTAAAAACGGACGATACATTACTACCCTAAAAGTGGGCGACTCATTTGGTGAGATGGAGTTAATCGATATCCAACCCTGTGCCGCTTCAATTATCTCATTAAGTGAAGTTCATGCCGCTACTTTAGACAACAGGGAGTTTTACCGGTTATCACAAGAGAACTTAATGGTCTTTACAATAATTATTATGAATCTTGCCCGTGATATCAGCCGTCGCTTAAGGACGACCGACGACATGTTGGCAACTTTCTCAAAACAGGAGTAATAGAGTGGATCACAGAGAACTACTAAGGGAAGCTTGGCAAAGAAGAGAGGGACCCGTTGTCTTCACCACCGTCAGTAAAGAGGGCGTTGCCAACAGCGTCTATATCCTCTCAGTTACCCTCGACAGTTATGCTAACTTCATCATTGCCGACAACTACTTCTATAAAACCCGACAGAATATTGAAGAGACTGCTCAGGGACTTCTCCTCTTCATCACCGATGAAGGCAAGTCGTTCCAAGTTAAAGGGGACCTTAGCGTCCACACCAGTGGCCCCTACTACGACGAGATGAAGAGGGTCACCCCCACTAAGTTCCCCGGTCACAAAGCGGTGGTCCTCCACATCAAGGAGCTCTACAGTGGATCAACCCAATACGAGCTTTAGTCAGTTAGTTAATAACCAGAGAGACTATTTCAGAAAGGGGCAAACCTTCCCCCTAGAGTTTAGAAAGAGAGCTCTCCAAAAACTCCTAGTAACAATAACAGAGGAAGAGACTGCTATCTTAGAGGCTCTCAAAGCAGACCTCAATAAAAGCGAAACTGAAGCCTACATCAGTGAAATAGCGTTAGTCAAAGGAGAGATCAAACACGCCCTTAAGAACCTAAAAACTTGGACCAAAGTTAAGAGAGTTAAAACTCCCCTTATCCACTGGCCCTCCAAGAGCTACCTCTATAGTGAGCCCTACGGCGTTGTCTTAATCATGGCTCCCTGGAACTACCCCTTCCAGTTAACTCTATCACCTCTAGTAGGATCTATTGCAGCTGGTAACTGCACCATAATCAAGCCTTCCGCCTATGCTAAAGCCACCAGTAGTACTTTAAAGAGAATCCTCTCCAAAGCTTTCAACGAAGAGTACATTGCAGTTATTGAAGGGGGGCGAGAAGAGACAGCAGACCTTCTTAAAGAGCGCTTTGACTATATCTTCTTTACTGGGAGTCCCAATGTAGGAAGAGTTGTTTTAGAACACGCTTCTAAACACCTAACCCCAGTTACACTAGAGTTAGGTGGTAAGAGCCCCGCCATAGTAACTGAGAGTGCCAACATAAAGTTAGCAGCTAAGAGAATACTCTTTAGTAAGCTCCTCAATGCAGGTCAAACTTGTATTGCTACCGATTACGTTTTAGTTGACAGTAAAGTAAAAGAGACTCTCATCACATCTCTTAAGGAGGAACAACAAAAAGCCTTCCCAGGGGACGACTTTAGCGACTACCCTAAGATTATCAACGAGAAGCACACAAGGCGCCTAGAGGCGCTAGGAGCCCCTCTGGATAGAGGAATAACCTTAATTGAAGAGGCCACTTTTGATGACAAGATAATGGAGGAGGAGATCTTTGGCCCCCTACTACCGATTATCACATATAGTAGCCTAGAGGAGGTGAGCGAGAGGCTCTTAATCAGAGAAAAACCTTTAGCTCTCTACCTCTTCAGTGAAGACAAGAGGGAGAGTGAAACTCTCTTAAAGCGTCTCTCCTTTGGTGGAGGGTGCTTAAATGATGCACTAATTCATATGGTCAATCCCCACCTCCCCTTTGGGGGCGTGGGGAACAGTGGAATGGGCTCTTACCATGGAAAGTACTCGTTTGAGACCTTCTCCCACCTTAAAGGGGTCACTAAGAGTTCAACGAAGGTTGATTTACCCTTCAGGTACCGCCCCTACTCTAAATTAGTTAAGCGTCTCTCCAACCTTTACATACATCTACCCAACTGGTGGCTCTAGAGATCTCAAAGAGCTCATCAACCCCTAACTTAATGGCTGAGTTAGCAGAGCCACAAGCTGGATAGACACTCTCAAAGCGCCTCAGCGACTCATCTAAATAGATGGGCACCCCAGAAGGAATAGCAAAGGGGCACACTCCCCCCACCTTATAGCCCGTTAACGCATAGAGACTCTCAGGGTCCAACATCTTTGCTTTCATCTTAAAGGTCTCTTTAAATAAGCGGTTATCAATTTTCGCATCCCCTGCAGTAACTACCAATACAGCTCCTTCCCCATCAGCAAAAGCTAAAGTCTTAGCAATTCTCTTCTCTTCAGTATCAAGGGCTAAGGCAGCTAATTCAACAGTGGCACTTGAGGCATCAAATTCTTTAACTTCTTCCTCTTTCCCCCATTGGGCGAGGTATTTTCTTACTTTTTCTACAGACATAGTAATATTATGCTAATTTTTTACCTATTTTTGGTCAAGGTAGTTAAGTCAAAGGGCTAATTACTGTCACAGGTTGATTTAATCTTAAGACATATCCTAAAAGTTATATAAAAATAGGACTAATTCTTAATAAATAAGAGAATTAACAAAAAGCTAAGAAAGGGAGAGATAAAACTCTCTCCCTCTAATAGATATTTTTAACTAGACACCTGTCATATCAAATAAATAGTGACAGGTAATTTTTTAACCTATAGCTGGAAAATTATGCACCTTATGCCTTTTTCTACCCCATGTGGTCAATAATGGCTGTTCCAAACTCACTGCAAGAGATCTCTGTAGCTCCTTCCATGAGTCTAGCAAAGTCGTAGGTGACTCGTTTAGCTCCAATAGCTCCAGTAATCCCTTTATCAATGAGCTGAGCAGCTTCACTCCACCCCATGTAGTCTAACATCAGCATTCCAGAGAGGATTACTGAACTGGGGTTAACCTTATCTAAGCCAGCATATTTAGGGGCTGTACCGTGGGTAGCTTCAAAGACAGCCACCCCGGTGTCGTAGTTGATATTAGCTCCAGGGGCAATACCAATACCGCCTACTTGAGCCGCTAGGGCGTCTGAGATGTAATCTCCATTGAGGTTAAGGGTGGCAATAACGGAGTACTCAGCAGGTCTGGTTAAGATCTGCTGTAAAAAAGCATCCGCAATGACATCTTTAACTAAGACTTTACCAGCAGGAATCTTTCCATCAACCAAGTCATCCCAAGTTACGGTATAGTCTCCAAACTCTTCTTTAGCTAACTCATAACCCCATTGTCTAAAGGCTCCTTCGGTATACTTCATGATATTCCCTTTATGTACTAGGGTAACTGAAGGGAGGGAGTGTTCTATAGCATATTTAATGGCCGCTCTAATTAATCTTTTAGAGCCTGTAATACTGACTGGTTTAATACCTAAGCCACTGTCTTCTCTAATGTTCCAGTTAAACTTAGTTTTAAGGAAATCTAGGAGTTCTTTAGTTGGCTCCTCCCCTTCAGCTAGTTCATAGCCAGCATAGACGTCTTCTGTGTTCTCTCTAAAGACCACCATATCGATTAACTCGGGGTGTTTAACAGGTGAAGGAATCCCAGGATAGTACTTAACTGGGCGTAGGCACACATAGAGGTCTAAGACTTGTCTAATAGTAACATTAAGGCTCCTGAAGCCTCCTCCTATGGGAGTAGTTAAGGGTCCTTTAATAGAAACTAGATGTTCTCTTAAAGCATCTATAGTCTCATCGGGTAGCCACTGGCCAGTTGCTTTATAAGCATCCTCACCGGCTAAGACTTCTTTCCAAGAGATCTTACGCTCACCAAAATAAGCTTTCTCAACAGCACTGTCAAAGACTCTGACAGCAGCTTTCCAGATATCAGGGCCAATACCGTCCCCTTTAATAAAGGGGATAATTGGGTTAGAGGGAACCTCTAATCCTTTACTAGTCATAACTATCTTCTGTTCCATTAGTTCCTCAGATTCCTAAGTGTGATAATGGCAGAAGTCTAACAGAAAGGACCCCCCTTGAGAAGGGGGGCCAGAATTATTAGAATTTAAGAAAGACCAAACTCACTTTCAAATTTCTTCTAAACAGATAGGAACTAACGCTTTATTACCTGCCCTCAATATCAAATATTAAAGTACCCTTTAATGTAAAGTCGACATCTTTATATTTTACTTTTGCTGAATAAGGGCTAGTGACTTTAACACCTTCTTCTCCAAGGAATCCAGAGGCAGTTTGGTCACCCAACAAGTGGCGTGCTACCTTCTCTACAACACCATCTTCATCAAGGTCAAATGTTTCCTTTTCCGGATAATCTAAGGTTAATTCCCCAGAGTCAACCATATAACCTAAGGCTTCGAAAAGACCTTCTGCGGCTTCTTTCACATTTTGAACTTCAACTTCATCAACAAAAACCACAGTAATATCATCACCAGTATAGGTAACCTCTGCTACACCTTCCACCTTTGTATCTACCGCCGCTTTAAACTTTACCCAGAAATCTGCCTTAGCCGTTTCGGTTGCATCATCACAACTAACAAAAGTAACTAAAGCTACAATCGAAAGAAGCGCAAAAAGCATTAAGTATTTTGAAAACTTCTTCATTTTTCTACCTTCCT